>JAPVSP010000319.1:0-7465 GCA_047519685.1 Chloroflexota bacterium | reverse complement strand
GGCCGGGGCCGATCCTCGCCGCGGCGGCCTCGGGTGCCGTCGCCGCCGGCGTCGCGATCGCGGTCGGTGAGCTCGCGGCCGGCCTCCTGCCGGGCGCCCCGTCCCTGGTCATCTCGATCGGCGACCTCATCGTCGACCTCCAGCCGCCGGGCGCGAAGGACCTCGTCGTCGGCCTGTTCGGGACGAACGACAAGACCGCGCTCAACGTGGCGATCCTCGTCGTCACGCTGGGGATCGCGGCTCTCCTCGGGGTCGCGGGCCGGACCCGATGGCGGACGCCTGTCATCGGCTTCTCGATCGCCGCGGCCGTTGCGGTGTTCGCCGCGCTCCGCGAGCCGCTCGCCGTCTCGGAGCTGTCGATCCTGACCGTGCTCGTCGCCCTGGGCGCCGCGCTGGGTGTCCTGCGGGGGCTCCTCGCGATGACGGGAGCGACCTGGGCGGCCGCCGGCTCGACCGGCGGCGGGCGGCAGAGGCTCGGCGGCGCCGGCGGTGAGCCTTCCCCGGGCCTGAGCGTCATGCCCGACCGGGATCGCCGGCGCTTCCTCGTCCTCGGTGGGGCGCTCGCCGTCGGGTCCCTCGCGATCGGGGCGCTCGGACGCTCGTTGCTCGTGGGTCGCTCGCTCGATGCCGGCACGGGCGCGGCGGCCGGGGGCGGCCCGGTCCCCACGCTGCCCCCGCCGATGTCCCCGGCCGCGCCGCTCGCGCCCGGCGCCTCGTTCATCGTGCCCGGCATCACCCCGATCGTCATGCCGAACGATCGCTTCTATCGGATCGACACCGCGCTCCTCGTCCCCAGGGTGGACGTCTCGACCTGGCGGGTGCGGATCTGGGGGATGGTCGATCACGAGGTCGTCCTCACCTATGCGGAGCTGCTCGCGATGCCGCTGTTCGAGCAGTACGTGACGATCGCCTGCGTCTCGAACCACGTCGGCGAGGACCTCGTCGGCAACGCGAAGTGGACCGGCGTGCACCTGCGCGACATGCTGGCGATGGCCGGCGTCCAGGCGGGTGCGACGCAGGTCGTCGGACGCTCGGTCGACGGGTTCACGGTCGGCTTCCCGACCGCCTGGGCGATGGACACCTCGCGCGACCCGATGATCGCGCTTGGCATGAACGGCGATCCCCTCCCGGCAGAGCACGGGTACCCGGCCCGGCTCATCGTCCCGGGCTTGTATGGCTACGTCAGCGCCACGAAGTGGCTGTCGGAGATCCAGCTGACGACGCTCGAGGCCTTCGACGCCTACTGGGTCCCGCTGGGCTGGGCGAAGGAGGCGCCGATCCTGACCCAGTCTCGGATCGATGTGCCGCACGACGGCGACCAGCGGGCCGCCGGGCCGGTCGTCATCGCGGGTGTCGCCTGGGCCCCGGATCGCGGCGTGTCCAGGGTCGAGGTGCGCATCGACGACGGCGCCTGGCAGCCGGCCGCCCTCTCGGCGGCGATCTCCAGGGCGACCTGGGTGCAGTGGCGGGTCGACTGGTCGGCGACGTCGGGAACGCATCGGATCGAGGTCCGGGCGACGGATGGCACGGGCGAGGTCCAGACCGCGGATGAGACGCCACCGCCGCCGGATGGCGCTCGCGGCCATCACCACGTCGAGGTGCGGGTCGGCTGACGCTGGAGGCCGAGGCCACGGCCCGCCGCGAGGCGGCTCGGACCCGCTTCGCCGGCCTTCGACGCCGCTCGGAACGCCCCAGCTCGGGGACCGAGGTGACCGAAGCCTCTGGTGCCGTGTTCGCGCAGGGACGGAGACTGTTCGCCTCGAGGGGGACGTGATGCGCGGTCGGCGAGCGATGGATCAGGCTTCCTTCGGCCGGTGCCCGGGCGCTCGGGCGGCCCGTCGCGTCCATCGGGCGGAACGGCGATGACCCGGGACGCGGTGGCGATCGAGTCCACGGTCCAGCTCGCGGCGGCCCGTGACCCGGTCACGTTCGCGCGGATCGTCGCCGCCCACCACCCTGACATGACGCGGGTCGCGTACGTCGTGACCGGCGGGGATCAGGCCGCCGACGACGAGGCCGTCCGGTCGGCGTGGTCGATCGCCTGGGCAGAGCTGCGCTCGCGGCCCGACGCCGAGCCAGCTGGGCCGTGGCTGCTCGCGCTCGCCGCGAACGAGTCCCGCCGGCGCCTCGGGCGAGAGGGTCGGCCCACCGTCGTCGAGATCCATGTTGCCGCGTCGGGCCGGGTGGCGGGCGACCCGACGCTTCTGATCGACGCGCTGGACCTCGAACCGTCCATCCGTCGCCTCGGGCCCGACGATCGGGTCCTGCTCGCGCTCCGCTACGCCGCCGGGCTCGACCCCGACGAGATCGGTTCCGAGGTCGGCGCCTCCGCGCCGGCCGTGGACCGCCGCCTCGCTCGGCTGGTCGATCGGATGCGGAAGCGCTCGCCGGCGCCCGAGCTCGACGCCTTCGAGATCCACCTCGAGAGGGCCGTCCGCGCGTACGTCGACCGGGCCGCGACGCTGGTCGACCCGACCGAGGTGGCCAGGAGCGCGGCGGCGTCGGAAGGAGCGATCCGCTGGCGCGCTCGCCGAGGTCCGAGCCCGGCGCGGCCCCGGATCCTCCTCGCGGCATTGGTGGTCGCGGTGGTCGCGCTGGTCGTCGTCCTCGGCTGGAGACCGCCGCGCGACCCGCAGCCGCTGGTCCCGACGGGCTTCGTCATCGCGGCCTCCACCGGCTGGCAGTCGCCGCGCGTCGTCGCCGATCCGGCGGGCGTCGCCTGGGTGTCCGGGCCCGGGCTCCTGGCAAGGCTCGATGTCGGGGCCGGGACGAGCCGCACATGGACCATCGCCGACGACGCGGCGTTCCGTTCGTCGAGCGTGGCCGCGGCGCGGGGCGGCGGGGTGTGGCTCATCGACGCCCCCGGGCGGTCCGTTCGCTGGTTCGACGGCTCGACGTTCCGCGACGTCATCGAGACGCCGAACGACGCCACCGTGAACGGGCTGGCCGAGGGACCCGACGGGACCCTCTGGGCGTCGTCCGATCTCGGCGTGTACCGCTGGGGCGGCCGGGCGTGGGCGTTCGTCGGGGGCGAGCGGCCGACGCTCGAGGCCGCCCTCATCTCGGTCGATGCAGCGGGCGGAGTCTGGGTCTTCGATGTCACCCAGCCAGGACCGGTCGGCCACGGCGTCTCTCGGTTCGACGGAAGCCGCTGGACGACGTACACCGGGCGGGACAGCGCCCCGCTGTCGGCTCGTGTCAAGGCCATCGAGTCCGGGCCGGACGGGACGGTGTGGATCGCGACCGAGACGGGCGTCGCCCGGTTCGACGACGGATCGTGGACCGGGTTCGGATGCACGGGCACGGCGTTGGGCGAACCCGGGCTGGGGATCGGGATTCCGGTCTCGCTGGCGGTCGAGCCGAGCGGAGCCGTCTGGGCGGTCGAGGACTCCGGGGCCCGCATCGCCCGGTTCGATGGGTCGACATGGGTCGTCTCCCGCCTGCCGGTCCTTCCGACGGAGACACCGGTGTCCGTCGCATCCACGAGCGACGGGATCGTCGTCGCCAACGACGCGGGCCTCTACCGGTTCGCCGGGGGGACCTGGCAGCGCGTGTTCGAGTCGCCGTCGTCCCCGATCATGCCCGACCCGTGGTTCCTCGCCGCCGTCTCCGCGAACGAGCTCTGGGCCTACGTACCGGAGCCGCTGGACGAGGACTGGATCGCCAGAGGGGTGCTGTGGCACTGGCGCGATGGCACCTGGACGGCCGGCCCGGCCCTGGACGCGATGCCCCCGAACCCGGCCTTTCGCGTCGGGCCCGACGAGAGGTTGTGGGCCGCCACGTCGGCCGGCGTCGCCGTGCTCGAGGGCGACCACTGGACCACGGTCCTCTACCGAGGCGCGCACGGGCTCGCCTTCAGCCCGGACGGGACCGTCTACCTCGGCGGGTCATCCGACCTCGGGGACGTCTGGACGCTCCGCCACGACGCCGACGGCTGGACCACCGGGACGCTGCCCGACTCGCCGTTCGGCGCCGTCGACAGCATCGCGGTGGGAGGTGACGGGACCGTCTGGGCAGCCACGTCGAGCGAGGAGTACCCCGGCCCGGCGTATTGCCTGGCACGGTTCGCCGGCGGGCACTGGGAGATGGTGGGGCCCCAGGGCGTCGTCAGGAACGGGTGGTTCGGGCCCGTCTCCAGCTGCTCGGCCGATGTGCTCGTCGCTCCGAACGGCGATGTCTGGGCCTCGATCGATACGGGCGCGGGCGCTCCGGAGCGGCATGCCGTTCGCTTCGACGGTCGAGTGTGGACCGTGTACGGCGAGGACGATGGCCTGCCGGCCCTGAGCGGCACGATGGACCCGTCAGGGTACGGCGCCGGGAGCGGTGAGGACCTGGCGGTGGCCCCGGACGGCACGGTCTGGGCCTCGACGTCGAGCGGCCTCGCGCACTTCGATGGGGCACGCTGGCGCATCAGCGATCCGGGGCAGCACTTCGGCCCTGTCTCGGTGGCTCCGGACGGCGCCGTCTGGATCGTCGGTCCGATCGGGATCGAGCGCATGCCGCTGCCGGTGGCGTCAGGGCCCTAGCGGCGATCGGGCCAACCCCGCCGCCGAGGGCACGGCGGGCGCGATGCCGTGGCCACGGCCTGGCGGCGTCGCCCGCCGCTCCCCCACCTTCCGCCGGCGAACCCTTCGACGGACGCCGATCAGCGAGCCCCGAAGAGCTGGATCCTCGCCCCGTTGACCGCCGCCGCGTCCTCCGAGCAGAGGTAGCGCACGGCGGCCGCGATCTCCCAGGGTGCGGTTCCCCTGCCGCCCCCGCTCGTCGAAACGCCGTCGTCCTCGCGCCCGGCCTCGATCGACCGGACCAGGACGACGTTGACGGTCACGCCCGTCCCGGCGACCTCCCGGGCGAGCGTCGCCAGCAGCGTCTCCTCGGCCGCCTTGCCGACCGCGTACGCCGCCAGCTTCGGCGGCGGGGACGATGCGACCGGCGATGAGACCGCGACGATGCGGCCCCAGCCGGCGGCGGTCATCGGCGGCACGACCGCCCGGACCGCGTTGAGCGTCGTCCAGAGATGCTGGTCCAGCATGGCCTGGAACTCGTGATCCCCTGTCTCGACCACCGGCGTCCCCCCGGTCCAGCCGCCGATGAGGTGGACGAGGATGTCGATGCGCCCGAAGCGAGCGATGACGGCGTCGGCGGCCTCGCGCATCGCCGTCGCGTCGCGGACGTCGACGGCTCGACCGAACCAGCCGTCGGCCGGCAGCTCGAGCTCCGCCGCCAGGGCCTCGAGGTGGTCGAGGTGCGTGCCCAGGAGCGCCAGCCGGGCACCGGCGCCGGCCAGGTCGCTGGAGACCGCGCGACCCGCCCCGCCGGCCGCGCCGGTGACGATGGCGACCCGTCCCTCGAGCGACGTCACGACATCCCCGCGAAGGTCGCGATGGCCTCGTCGGCCATCCCGGCGACGATCGGCCGGTCGGCCTGCTCGGGGAGACGCTCGTGCCCGGTGATGTCGCAGCGCAGCGAGCCGAGGGCGTCCCCGGTCCGGCACTGCGAGTGGATCCTGACGGGGACGTCCTGGCCATCGACCGGATCGCCGCGGACGATCGCCACATGGTCCTTCTCGTCGCGGTCGTTGCGGGACGCGACGATGCGGAAGTCGCCGAAGCGCGAGGGAAGATCGGCCACGGCCACGATCTTGACACAGACGTGGTCGGCTCCGACACCCCCGCAGCCATGGTCGCTGCCAGATCGGAGCAGCTCGACGAGGGTGAGATGGCGGAAGGTCATGCGACTGGCCACGGGATCGGGCGGTGACGCCGTGCGGCGATGCCGGCCATCAGGGCGCCGTGACGATGACGCTCCCCTGCATGTTCTGCGGATGGAACGAGCACTGGTAGTGGTAGATACCGGGGGTGGAGAACGTGAAGCTCGTGGTCCGGCCAGGCTCCAGCACCATCGGCTTGCCCGGCAGGCCGCCATCGAGGAACTGGATGGAGTGGGTGAAGTTGTCGTGGTTCGTCCAGCTGACCGAGGTCCCGGCCGGGACCGTGATGGCCGCCGGCGCGAAGCGGTACGACGCCGGCAGGTCCACGGCAGACGTGGGCACCGGGGAGGCAGGGGCGGTCGAGCCCGAGCAGGCGGCCAGGGCGAGGGCGAGGATGGACGTCGCTCCCGCCCCGGTCAGGATCCGTCGGAGGATCGCCACGCTCAGGGGCGCGCCCGGACGGTCCGCTCGGACAGGACGGTCTGGGTCGCCGCCGCGAACACCAGCACGAACGCCAGGGCGTCGAGGACCTCGCTGATCGTGTGAGCGAACAGGAAGACGGTCCAGTCGAGGTGGTAGGTCATGTAGCTGATCTCGGCCAGGGCGAAGAGGCTGAACCCCCAGCCGAGGATCGACGCGCCGGCGCCGAACGATCGCCAGGCGAAGTACGCGCCGACGAGGAACAGCACCACGTGGATCGCGAGGAACCCGACCGGCGGGATCCCGTTGACGAAGTCACCGAATGGCATGCGACGAACTCCTTTCCGGCCGCGGGACGCGGCGCTGTGACCTCCGGGCGCCGTCGGCGACGACGCTCCCGAGCAGCAGGACCATGCCCACGAGCACGAGGAGATGCACCGCGTGCTCGCCGAGCGGGAACCCGGCGACGACCATGTCGCCCTCGTGCGAGATCAGCGTGTGCTCCACGAGGTCGGCGGCGAGACCCAGGCCCATCACGACGACTCCGGCCAGCGCGAACCGCGGGATCGGGAAGGGGAACAGCCGCTCGAGGGTGTGCCGCATCCGTGGACCTCCCGGTTTCTATCGCTAATCTATCCTATCTTTATCACCGCCGAGCACCCGTGTCAATGCTTTCGCTAGCCGAGATTCACGGTACAGTCCGGCCATGCAGCACGAACCCTCCGCTCGCGACGCCCTCACCACGCTCGGGGTCCTGGCCGAGCCGACCCGGCGTCGTCTGTACGACCTGGTCGTCGGCCGAGCGGAGCCGGTCAGCCGCGACGAGGCCGCGACGGCCCTGGGCATCGGCCGGCCACTGGCGGCCTTCCATCTCGATCGACTGGTCGAGAGCGGCCTGCTCGAGGCCGAGTACCGCCGCCTCGGAGGGCGCAGCGGACCGGGTGCCGGACGTCCAGCCAAGACCTACCGGCGGGCCCGCGGGACGCTCGAGGTCTCGCTGCCGAGACGCCAGTACGGGCTCGCGGCCGAGCTCTTCGCCGCCGCGCTCGAACGCCTCGAGGCGGCGCCACCCTACGCGCTGCTCCAGGCGGCATCGACGTACGGGACCGACCTCGGCGCCGCGGCGCGAGGCGCCGTCGAAGGCCGACCCAGCCGGCGCAAGCTCCGCGAGGCGCTGCTGACGGCCCTGCGCGACGCCGGGTTCGATCCAGAGGAGACCGGGGCAGGCGTCGTCCACCTGCGCAACTGCCCGTTCGATGCGCTCGTGACGAGGCATCGCGGGCTGACCTGCGCGACGAACATGGCGCTGCTCCAGGGGGTCCGAGCCGGCATCGG
>JAPVSP010000318.1:0-3042 GCA_047519685.1 Chloroflexota bacterium | reverse complement strand
GTCCAGCCCTCCATCAGGGGTTCCTTCCGGCTGGCAACGACCGTGCCGGCCACCCGTCCGAGGAGCATCGCCGCCTCCGCCGGACCCGCCCCGCGCCTAGACCTCGCCTCGCTCGGCCTTGGCCTGCTCCGCGCGGCCCAGCGGCAGGACGACATCGATGTTGCTGTGCGGCCGGGCGATGACGTGGCTCGAGATGACCTCGCCGACCTTCTCGGCGCTCCGGACGCCGGCGTCGACCGCCGCCTTCACGGCCGCGACGTCGCCCCGGACGATGGCGGTCACGTATCCGCCGCCGGTCTTCTCGTAGCTCACCAGCTCGACCTTGGCGGCCTTCACCATCGCGTCGGCGGCCTCGACCATCGCCGCGAACCCGCGGGCCTCGATCATCCCAAGCGCTTCAGCCATCGGACCTCTCCTTCTCCGCCGACCCCCGGTCGGGCGATCGCCTACTGCTTCGCCTCGCGTCCTTCGAGCGCCTCGATCGACGCCATCGCGGCTCGCCAGCCGACGTCGATGTCGCGCTCCTCGCCGCCGAGGTAGACGCGACCCATCGAGCCGAACGAGCGCACCTCGAGGACGTTGATCTGGGCCGCCTTCTCGGCCTCGTTCGCCGCCAGCGCGGCATAGGCCGCCGGCTCCAGCTCGAGCACGTACAGGGTCTGGCCGGCGAGGAGCATCTGGCCGTGACGCGTCCGGTTGACGAGCTGGGCCTGGTGATCGTCGATCCGGCGGATGATCTGGCTGGAGAGGATCCGGGGCTTGATCCGGTCGCCCTCCGCGAGCCCGAGCTCCCGGAGGATCGCCGCGCCGGCCGCGCGCACCTCCGCCTGCGCGGGCGAGTGGACCTCGAGCATGCCGAAGTAGCGCTCGATGATCTGCATCCCGGGCTTGACCGTCGTCGCCTTCAGAGCGATGTCGGTCAACCGGTTGATCTCGATCCCGGGCGAGACCTCGACATAGAGCGACGCGTCCCCGGCCAGCGGCAGGAAGCCCTGGGCGACCGTGCCGAGGAACGCCGCGTACTGGGCCTGGAGGCTGTCGAGGAACACGTAGGCCCGAAGGTCAATACTGCTCACGAGCTTCCCTCTCCCCTCCCGACACGATCCGCACCCCGGCCGACGCGCCGATCCGCGTCGCGCCTGCGGCGATCATCTCCTCGACGTCCTCGGCGGTCCTGATCCCGCCGGCGGCCTTCACGCCCATCCGCGGGCCCACCGTCTCGCGCATGAGCGCGACATCGAAGACCGTCGCGCCGCCCGAGGCGAAGCCGGTGGAGGTCTTGACGAAGTCCGCCTTCGCCTCCTTGGCCAGGAGGCACGCGACGACCTTCTCTTCGTCGGTGAGCAGGGCCGCCTCGATGATGACCTTGTTGAGCGCGCCGACCTCGCGGCAGGCGTCCGACACGCGGGCGATGTCGTCCCGGACGAGGGCGTGGTCGCCGCTCTTGAGGGCACCGATGTTGATGACCATGTCGATCTCGCGCGCCCCGTCCCGCAGCGCGCGTCGCGCCTCCGACGCCTTGATCTCCGTCGTGCTCGCGCCGAATGGGAAGCCGCAGACGGAGGCGACCTTGACGTCCGTGCCCTTGAGGTTGCGTGCACATCGACCGACCCAGGTCGGGTTGATGCAGACCGCCGCGAAGCCGAACTCGCGGGCCTCGGCGCAGAGTCGGTCGATCTCGGCGGCGGAGACGTCGGGTCGCAGGAGCGTGTGATCGATGTAGCGGGCGAGGTCGCGGGGGACGTCGGCGCCGTCGCCGTGGAAGCTGATCCGCGCGGCGCCGCTCGCCACCACGCTCCGGACCTTGTCGGAGCAGTGGGCGGCGCACGCACCCAGGCAGTCGTGGCAGGCATCGGGGCTCGTCCCGGCCAGGGCGGCGAGCACCTCCTGGGTGATCGCCTCGATCAGCTCCTCCCGGCTCGCGGTCATGCGGTCGCCTGCCGGAGGTAGCGCCGCTCGACCGCCGCGATCTTCTCGACCCGGTCGGCGTGCCGGCCCGGGCCCCAGGGGGTGGCGAGCCAGGCGTCCACGATCTCCAGTGCCAGGCCCTCGCCGACGAACCGCGCCCCGAGGGTCAGCACGTTCGCATGGTTGTGCTCGCGGCTGTTGCGGGCGGAGGAGATATCGTGGCAGAGCGCCGCCCGGACGCCGGGCACCTTGTTCGCGACCATGCACGAGCCGATGCCGGCCCCGTCCACGACGATCCCCCAGGCGCAATCGCCGTCCGCCACGAGCCGGGCGACGGCATGGGCGAAGTCGGGGTAATCGACCGGCTCGGGGCCCGTCGTCCCGCAATCCTGGACCGTGTAGCCCTCCTCTCCGAGCCGCCGACAGATCCGGTCCTTGAGGGCGGATCCGCCGTGGTCGGCCCCGATGGCGATCCGGATGGCCGCGCGGTCGGTGCTCGGCGTGGCGGCGGGAGGCGACGCGGCGGGCGTGGCGGCGGGACCGGCCCCGGCATCGTACACCGCGTCGACGACACGGCGGACGAGGTCGCGGACCTCCTCGGATCCTGGGACCCTCGACTCCTCCATCGCCCTCAACTGTAGCGCGCGGAGCGGCCCCTCGAGCGCACGGAGCGGCGCGTCCATCCGGGGGCGCGGCCGCACGACCCGGGCGGGGTGGCCGTCGCCTACCTGGGCGATCGCCCGCGATCCCACGCGCGGTAGAGGACCACCACGCCGAGGCCGACGATGAGCAGCGGCCAGACCTGGTCGCCCTTGATCTCCGGGATGTCGATCCCGAGCGTGTTGCGCAGCAGGTAGTAGGCGCCGACCGCCAGCAGGATGAGCCCGAAGACGATCGCGCCCGGGTCCAGCCGCCGCTCACCGTTCATGCATCCCCTCACATCGTGTGCGACCGAGGTGGAGCGTCCGCGGTCGAGACGTGGATCGGCCCCGAGCGCTCGCTGCAGCCGGGCCGGCGGCGGCGCACGCTCGCGCACCCGCCGGAGCGTCGGCCGCCGAAGCCGCCGCCGGCAAGGGCCGTTCGACTCCCCCTCCGAGCCCATCGGACGGCCCTCGTGGCCGCCCGAGACGCTAG
>JAPVSP010000317.1:0-12652 GCA_047519685.1 Chloroflexota bacterium | reverse complement strand
GGGGGTGGCGGTCGGCTTCGGCGTCGGCGTGGCGGTCGGCCTCGAGGTCGGCGTCGGCCCGGATACCACGACGCTCCCCGACTGGCTGACCTTTGGCGGCTGCTGCGAGACGACCGTGTACAGGTAGGTGCCGCCGGCCGTCGGGACCCAGGCGGAGGAGACCGCTCCGGGGTCGACCGTGAGACTGATCCCGGTGCCGGTGATGGAGACGACCTGGACGGTGGTCGTCGCGTTGAACCAGACCACCGGCTGCCCGACGCTGGTCGTGTACGTCTTCGGGTCCAGGCTGTGACTGTTGATCGTGATCCCGGCGAACGCGGACACGTTGATCGCGCCCACGCCCACGATGAGGCCGATCACCATGCTCGCCGCGATGGCCGTCAGTCGTCGCACGGCTCGCTCCCCTGCTCCGGTCGAACGAGACAACGATGAGCCCGAGTGCCCGTTACGAAGCAGCCGACGGGAGGGGACCCGCGCCCTCCCGGGGCCCGGACCTAGAGGTAGCGGCGCGGGTCGACGGGGTACCCAGTGGTCCCGATCGGCCCGATCGTGACCATGAAGTGGCAGTGCGGCCCGGTCGCATTCCCGGTCATGCCGACGCGACCGATGAACTGGCCCCGAGCCACCTGCTCGCCGGCATGGACCGCCACCGAGGACATGTGGTGGTAGCCGGTGTACAGATCGTTGCCGTCGCTGACCCAGACCTGGTAGCCACCGCCGTTGGCCTTCCACCCGGCGAAGATGACGGTGCCGGCCGCCGCGGCGACGATGCGGGATCCCTCCGGCGCGGCGATGTCGATCCCGCTATGGAAGTGCGGGCAGCTGCCGTATCGCGGCTCGTAGATGAAGCCGGTGCAGCCGAACGGCTGGCTCATGTAGCCGCCCGGCACCGGCCACTCGAGCGGGGCGAACCCGCAACCTGCGCAACCGCCCGCGCTGCCGGTGGGGCTGCTGCTCCGGGCGGCCGGCTGGCCGGTGACGGCCAGGCCGATCGAGGGACCGGTCCCACCCGGCACGATCAGGATCTGCCCGACGACGAGGTCCCCCTCGGTGAGCTGGTTGTAGTCGGCGATCGTCGTGGCGTCCACCCCGGTCCTCGCGGCGATCGCGTCGAGGGTGTCACCCGGCGCGACCGTCACGACGACGCCATCGATCGGTGGGAGGACGAGGACCTGGCCGATGTGGAGGAGCGTGCCGGTCAGGCCGTTCGCCCACATGACCGTCCCGAAGGACAGGCCGTGCTGTGCCGCGATCGAGTAGAGCGTGTCGCCCGCCTTGACCGTGTACGTCGCCAGCCGGTCTCTCGAGTCCGGGACGCTGGTGTCGACGACGATCGGCTTGAGGAGGGTGCCGTCGCTCAGGTACGGTCCCGCGGTCGATGGGACGACCAGGCTGCCGAGCGCCCCCACGCCCCCGGTGGGTGCCGTCGAGGCCGGCGCCTCCTCGTTCAGGACCCCGCCGCCGACCACGAGTCGCGGGCCGAAGCTCGCCGGGTCGCTCGACGGGTGGGCCCCGCTGGCCGGCGGGACGCTCGCCAGCGACGCGATCAGCACGAGGGCCGCGACCGAGATCGCGGCCGCGCGATCGCGGGCGATGAGGCGCCCGAGCCAGCCGATCGGATCGCCCGGGGCCGGCCGGTCCAAGAGGCTCCGTCGCGCCGCGAGGTCACGGAGGCGCACGCGGAGCCGGGCGGCCAGCGGGAGCGGGCGGGCCCCGGAGCGGCGCCGCTCTCGGGGGCGACGGACCCTGGCCGGAACGAGGCCGCGCGGCGCCGCGACGTCTGCGACATCTGCGGGATCGGCGGGATCGGCGGGATCGGCGGGATCGGCGGGTCGGATGTCGGCCAGGCGCGGCGGTGCGGACGGCCGGCGAGGCGCGACCGGGATGTTCGGCAATACGGTCTCCCGCGGGTCACCCCGGACGAGCGCACGACCCATCGCGCCGTCGACCGGCGGTGGTGGGCGGATCCGTCACGGAGGGCAGTGGTATGGAGCTGGGGGTCTCGATCCGCTGCCCACGACGCCCGCCGCGTCCCCCGCGTCGGCGCGCCTCGCTGGCCGCGGCACCGTAGCAGGATTGGCGGCGAGTCGTCAAAGGCGCCCGTGGACGCCCTGCGGCCGCCGACGCCCCCGACCGAGGCCGGACCTCAGCCCAGGCGCAGGTCGACCATACCGTCGCCCAGCCGACGGTTGACCTCGGCGAGCAGCTCGGCGTCGTACGCGACCCCGCGTCGGAGCTCCATGGGCAGCACGCCGCCGCTCCCGCCGGCGGGAAGGTGGAGGACGACCCTCGTCGCACCCGGCCGGTCGCGGATGATGCCCCGGAGCGTCTCCATCGCGCCGACCAGACGCTCAGGCGCCGCAGCCGGCGAGAAGCGGACGTGGAGCGCGCGGCCCGACTCGGCTTCGAGCGCCGACGTCGGCGCGGTCGCAGCCACGGCGACGCGACGGCGGGCCTCATCCGGGAGCGCCGGCTCCTCGTCGTGATCGGGCGCGGCGGGTCGTGCCCCGGCGGGCTCCGCGTACGTCGCGACCGGGTCGGCCGGTGCGATGGCCGGCAGGACCCCGAGGGCGTCGGCCTGGGCCGGGCGGGCCTCGGCGCGGAGCGGCGACACGTACAGGACGCCCGGACGGAGGGCCGGTGCCGCTGACCTGCTGGGCGCACCGGCGATGGACGGCCCGGTCACGCCCGCGGGCAGCGCCCGAGGCTCCCCTCGCCCTCCTTCGACAGGGGCGTCCGCATGGCCCGGGCCAACGGCGACATACGGCGGTCGTGGCCCGCCTCCGTTCGTCGCGCCGCGGCCGTTCCCGTCGGTGGCCGGTGGCCGGCGGCGCGAGCCTCCGCGCTCCCCCGCGGCCACCTCGCGGGCGAACGCCTCCGGGCCGCGAACGACCGCGGCGTCCCATTCGGTGACGAGGTCGGCCAGGACCGACGCCTCCTCGCCGCGGTGGTCGACCCGCCCCGCGACGAGCAGGATGGCGCCTTCCTGCCAGGTCGGCCGCGTCTGCTCGTACAACCTCGGGAAGACCACGACCTCGACGGTGCCCTGGAGATCCTCGAGCGTCGCGACCGCCATCGTCTGCTTCGCCTTCGTGATGACGGTGCGCAGGCCCGCGACGATCCCGCCGATCACGATCCGCTGGCCATCCAGCGACTCGTCCCGCAGATCGCCGGAGTAGGCGGTCACGAAGTCGCCCACCCGCCCCGCGACCTCGCCCATCGGATGCTCCGAGAGGTACAGGCCGAGCAGCTCCTTCTCCCACCTCAGCCGCTCGCGGATGGGGGCCTCCGTCGCCGCCGGAAGCGGCCGCTCCAGCTCGGTGGGATCCGCCGCCGCCAGCTCGAACAGGGACGTCTGCCCGCTCGCCCGGTCCCGCTGGACCGCGGCCCCGGCGGCCGTCGCGTCGTCGAGCCCGAGCAGGATCTGGGCGGGATGGCCGAAGGCGTTGAGCGCCCCCACCCGAGCCAGCGACTCGAGCACCTTGCGGTTGGCCAGCCGGAGATCGATGCGCGAGCAGAAGTCGGCGAGCGACCTGAACGGTCCGCCCTCCTCGCGTGCCCGGATGATCGACTCGATGGCGCCCTCGCCCACGTTCTTGACGGCCAGCAGCCCGAAACGGATCGCATCGCCCTCGACGGTGAACTCGAGGTGGCTGGCGTGGACGTCCGGGGGGCGGACCTCGATGCCGAGCCGTCGGCATTCGGCGACGGCGGCGGCGACCTTCTCGGCGTTGTCCCTGAAGGCCGTCAGGACGCTCGTCATGTACTCGACGGTGTAGTTCGCCTTGAGGTAGGCGGTCTGGTAGGCGACGAGCCCGTAGCACGTCGCATGGGCCTTGTTGAAGCCATAGCGCTCGAACGGCTGGAAGGCGTGGAAGACCGCGTCGATGACCTCGGGTCGGACCCCGCGCTCCGCGGCCTGCGAGACGAACTGGTCCTTCATCGAGCGGAGGACCGAGGACTTCTTCTTCCGGATCGCGTAGCCGAGCGTGTCGGCCTCCGGCCCGGTGAAGCCGCCGAGCGCCATGGCGGCGGCCATGATGTCCTCCTGGTAGACGAAGATCCCGTACGTCTTCTCCAGGTATGGCTCCAAGAGCGGGTGCAGGTACGTCACCGGCTCGAGGCCATGCTTCCGCCGGATGTATGCGGGGATGTTCTCCATCGGGCCGGGGCGGTACAGGGCGACCATCGCCGCCAGGTCGTGGACCGACGTCGGGCGGAGCTCGCGGACATACCGACGCATGCCTGCCGACTCGAGCTGGAACACGCCGGTCGTCTCGCCCGAGGCGAGCAGCTCGAACGTCCTCGCGTCGTCGAGCGGGATCGCGTCCAGGTCGACCTCGACGCCACGGTGGTCGCGGATGAGGTCGACCGCCTGGCGGAGGATGGTCAGGTTCGAGAGACCCAGGAAGTCGAACTTGAGCAGGCCGAGCGCCTCGACCGCGTGCATCTCGTACTGGGTCATGAGCGCTTCCGAGTTCGTCGCCTTCTGGAGCGGCATGATCTCGGTCAGCGGCTCGCGGCTGATGACGACACCCGCGGCGTGCGTGCTCGCGTTCCGGGCGACCCCCTCGAGATGGCGGGCGAGGTCGACGAGCCGCCCGATCTGCGGATCCCCCTCGTACATCTCGCGGAGGGCCGGAGCCACCTCGAGCGCCTCGTCGAGCCGGATGCCCAGCTGGTTCGGGACGGCCTTCGCGATCCGGTCGACCTCGCCGTAGCCGAACCCCAGGACGCGGCCCACGTCGCGGATCGCCGCCCGGGCGAGCATCGTGCCGAACGTGATGATCTGTGCGACGTGGTCCTGCCCGTACTTGCGGGTGACATAGGCGATGACCTCGTCGCGCCGGCCGTCCTCGAAGTCGACGTCGATGTCCGGCATCGTCACCCTATCCGGGTTGAGGAACCGCTCGAACGGCAGCTGGTACTGGATCGGGTCGACGGGCGTGATGCCGAGCGTGTAGGTGACGATCGAGCCGGGCGCGCTGCCCCGGCAGGTCGTCTGGATGCCCTGCTCGCGGGCGAAGCGCACGAAGTCGGCCACGATGAGGAAGTAGCCGGCGTAGCCCATCCGGATGATGACGCCGAGCTCGTAGTCGAGCCGAGCCTGGAGCTCGGGCGTGACCGTCCCGTAGCGCCGCTCGAGGCCCCGCTGGCACTCCGCCCGCAGCCAGCTCTCGACGGTCTCGCCCTCGGGCACCGGGAAGTGCGGGATGCGCGACACGCCGAGCGGGAGCTCGACCGAGCACATCTCGGCGATCCGCCGGCTGTTCAGGACGGCCTCTCGCTGATCCGGGAAGAGCGCGGCCATCTGGGCCGCCGACTTCAGGTAGAACTCGTGGGTCTCGAAGCGCAACCGCCCGGGCGTGTCCAGGTTGCTGCCGGTCCCGACGCAGAGCAGGACGTCGTGCGCCTCGGACTGGCTCTCGTGCACGTAGTGGAGGTCGTTCGTCGCCACGAGCGGCAGCCCGACCTCCGGCGCGAGTCGAAGGAGCTGCTCGTTGAGCCGCCGCTGCTCGGGCAGGCCGTGGTCCTGGAGCTCGAGGTAGAAGCCGTCCTCGCCGAAGATGTCCGAGTACTCGCCCGCCAGCCGGCGTGCCGACTCCCAGTCGTCCACCTCGAGTGCCCGCGCGACCTCGCCGTTGAGACAGGCGGAGAGCCCGACGAGCCCCCCGCTATATCGCGCGAGCAGCTCGCGGTCGACCCGCGGCTTGTAGTAGTAGCCCTCGACGTGCGCGTCCGTGACGAGCCGGCAGAGGTTCTGGTAGCCGGTCCAGTCCTTCGCCAGGAGGACCAGGTGGAAGGGCTGCGCGTCGGCCTTGCCCTCCTTGTCCCGCATCGTCCGCCGGGCGACGTAGGTCTCGACGCCGAGGATCGGCCGGATGCCCTTGGCGGTCGCGGCCTGGTGGAAGGCGACCGCGCCGTAGAGGGCGCCGTGGTCGGTGAGCGCGAGGCTGTCGAAGCCCTGGGCCGCCGCCGCGTCGACCAGCTCCGGGATCCGGCCGAGGCCGTCGAGGAGGCTGAACTCGGAGTGGACGTGGAGGTGGACGAAGTCGTTGGGCGCGAGGGTCACGGGTGCCTATGGTAGACCGCCTCGCCGCCACCCGGGCCCGGGGTCCGCGACGGACGGCCGGTCATCCATAGTCCTCGTCGCGCCTCGGTCCGACGCCGCTCGCCCCGGTGTTCATGATGGCGACATGCTGCGCGAGGGCGGTCCCCCGGGTGACGCGCCGTCGACCGAGGAGTTCGAGTCGATGGTGACGGACGCGCTCGACGCGCTGCCCGAGGAGTTCCGGAGCCGGCTGGGCAGTGTCGCGATCGTCGTCGAGGAGGAGGCCAGCCCCGAGCAGCTGGCGTCGACGGGGGCGTTCGGCCTGTTCGGGCTCTACCAGGGCGTCCCGCGGACGCGCTGGGGCGCTGAGGACGCCCCCGTGCCGAGCAAGATCACGATCTTCCGCGGCCCGCACCTGCGGGCCTTCCACGGCGCGGCCGCCATCCGGGCCGGCGTGGCCGCGACCGTCCGGCACGAGGTCGCGCACCATTTCGGGATCGGCGACGAGCGCCTGCGGGAGCTCGAACGGCGCAGTTGAGGGTCTGCCGCAGCCGACCGACGCCGGATCGGGAGATCCCGTGAGCGCGGGTCCCGGACCCCGGGAAGGGCCGACCGGAGCATGAATGGGGGCCCTTCCGCCTGCTCGTGACCGCCCCCGAGAGGGGTGGGATTCGCCCCCACCGGCGGAGTATGCTGCGGGTAGGACCGCCGCCGCGAGCGTTTCGCGGCGCCACGGCCCAGCGTGCTCCGGCCAGATCGCCGGTCTCTCGCCGGCACCGGTGGCACGCCTCGCGGAATGCCGTCCCGTGACGGCCACTATGCCGTGTCGGACGCTGAGCCCAGCGCCAGCGCCGACGACGCTCCTGGAGGAGGAAGCATGCCGAAGCGCTCGTTTGGCCTGAGCCTGCTCGCGGGCCTGGCCATCGTGGTGTCCGCCTGTACCAGCGGCGCCACACAGAGCCCGTCCGCGGCCGCATCGGCGTCCGCAGCGGTGTCGCCGTCGGCGGCCGCATCGCCGTCGCCGTCCCCGTCGCCGTCGAACCTGAAGATCGGCGTCGTCACGGACGTTGGAACGGTCAACGACAAGAACTTCAACGAGTACACCTACAAGGGCGCCCAGGCGGGCGCGAAGGACCTCGGCATCGCCGGCGACGTGCCGGTCGTCGTGCCGAAGGACGCGTCGGAGTACGCCAAGCTCATCCAGTCCTTCGTCGACCAGAAGTTCGACATCATCGTGACCGTCGGCTTCAACCTCGGCCAGGACACGACGAAGGCGGCCAAGGCGAACCCGACCGTCAAGTTCCTCGGCATCGACCAGTCGCCCATCTGCGTCGACGCGAACGGCGTCCTCGACACCACGTTCAAGTGCGCGGGCAAGGCCGCCGACCTGCTGCCGAACTACATCTCGCTGACCTACCAGGAAGACCAGGCCGGCTACCTCGCCGGCATCATCGCGGCCTCCCTGAGCCAGAACGGCGTCATCGGCGCCATCGGCGGCATCACGCTCTGCGCGCCGTGCATCCGCTACATCCAGGGCTATGAGCTGGGTGCCAAGTCCGTCAACCCGAACATCCAGGTCAAGTCCGCCTACATCACGAAGAGTGACTTCGTGAAGGCCTTCAACGACCCGGTGACCGGCAAGAACTTCGGCCAGCAGTTCATCCAGCAGAACAAGCCGGACGTCCTCTTCCAGGTCGCCGGCAAGACCGGCAACGGCATCCTCGACGCCGCCTGCGACGCGAACATCCTCGGCATCGGTGTCGACGTCGACCAGGCGCTGTCCTACCCGAACGCCGCCAAGTGCACGGTCACGAGCGCCGAGAAGCACCTCGCCGTCTCGGTCGAGCAGACCCTGGTGGCGATGGCCAATGGGACGGCCAAGCCCGGCGACAACCTCTGGAACGCCGCCAACGACGGCATCGGCGTCTCGCCCGGGCACGACCTGGCGAGCAAGATCACCGCCGACATCCAGAAGAAGGTCGACGATGCGCTCGCCGCCATGAAGGCGGGGACGCTCAAGACCTGCCCCGACAAGTGCGGGGTCTACACCGGCAGCTGATCCGCAGCCACTGAGCGAGCGGGCCGGGCCCAGCGGGCCGGCCCGCTCGCCGTATCCCGGCCCTCGACCCGGGGAGGGATCGATGACGATGGATCTCGGGCCCGTCACGGCGCCCGCGCTCGAGATGCGGGGCATCACGAAGCGCTACCCCGGCGTGGTCGCCAACGACCACATCGACCTCGACGTCAAACCCGGCGAGATCCACGCCCTGCTGGGCGAGAACGGGGCCGGCAAGACGACCCTGATGAACGTCCTCTACGGCCTCGCCCGGCCCGACGAGGGCGCCATCCTCCTCAACGGCGAGGAGGTCCACATCGCGAGCCCCGCCGATGCCATCGCGCGCGGGATCATGATGGTCCACCAGCACTTCATGCTCGTGCCCGTGCTCTCCGTCGCCGACAACATCCTCCTGGGCGAGGAGACGATGGCGGGGCCGATCTTCCTGGACCGCGCGGAGGCCCGCCGGCGCATCCGCGAGCTCGGTCAGCGCTTCGGGTTCGAGATCGACCCGGACGCCAAGGTCGGCTCGCTCTCGGTCGGCTGGCAGCAGCGCGTCGAGATCCTCAAGGCGCTGTATCGCAAGGCCAGGATCCTCGTGCTCGACGAGCCCACGGCCGTGCTGACCCCCCAGGAGACGGAAGAGATCTTCGCCGTCCTTCGGCGCCTGGCCCAGGAAGGGCACAGCATCATCTTCATCAGCCACAAGCTGTACGAGGTCCTCGAGATCGCGGACCGGATCACCGTCATCCGGCGTGGCAAGGTCGTCGGACAGCGCCTGCCAGCCGAGACGGACGAGGACGACCTGGCCGAGATGATGGTGGGTCGCGAGGTCCAGCTGACGGTCGACCGGGGAGAGTCCCATCCGCGGGACGTCGTCCTGAAGATCGAGGACCTGCGCGTCAAGGACGACCGGGGCCACGAGGCCGTCAGCGGCGTGAGCCTGGATGTCCGGGCCGGGGAGATCCTGGGCATCGCCGGTGTCGCCGGGAACGGCCAGGACGAGCTGGTCGAGGCCCTCATCGGGCTCCGCCGCCCGGCGGCAGGCCGGGTGACCCTCGCTGGCGACGATGTCACCGGCCATCCGCCGCGCGCGATGAACGAGGATGGCGTGGCCTTCGTCCCGGCCGACCGCCACCGCTTCGGCCTCGTCCTGTCGTTCCCGCTGTCCGACAACCTCGTCCTGACCAACTACTACCGGTCGCCGTACGCGCGACGATTCCTGCGCGACGACGACGCGATCCTGCGCGACGCCGAGGCAAGCATCCAGGCGTTCGACATCCGGACGCCATCGGCGACCGTCCGGGCGGGCACGCTGTCGGGCGGCAACCAGCAGAAGACGATCGTGGCCCGTGAGTTCGACCGCGAGCTGAAGCTCCTGATCCTCGACCAGCCGACCCGCGGTCTCGACGTCGGCAGCATCGAGTTCATCCACCGGCGGACGATCGCCAAGCGAGATGCCGGGACGGCCATCCTGCTGGTCTCGGCCGAGCTCGACGAGATCCTCGAGCTGTCCGACCGCATCGCCGTCATGTATCGCGGACGGGTGGTCGCCACCCTCGACGGCCGCACCGCCGACAAGAACGAGGTGGGCCTGTTGATGGCCACCGGCGGCCACCCCGAGACCGCTCCGGGCGCTGTCGGCGGGATGCCGGCATGAGCGCCCAACCGCTTCGCGCGGGCCTTCGCTCGCCCGCGACGGTGGCCCGGGCGGCATGGGCGGTCATCGCCCTGCCCCTCATCTCGATCCTGCTGTCGTTCGTCGTGGGGGCCGTCATCATCCTCCTGTCCGAGCTCATCGTCTCGGACCGCCCGTTCGACCCGACGCTCCCGGTGACGGCGTACCTGGCGCTGCTCGAGGGGTCGCTGGGCGGCTTCAACGCCATCGTGAGCACGCTCACCTCGGCGGCCCCGCTCATCCTCGGCGGGCTGTCGGTCGGCTTCGGGTTCAAGGCCGGGCTCTTCAACATCGGCGCCCAGGGCCAGTTCCTCATGGGCGCCCTGGGGGCGGTGGCCGTCGGGACGAACGTCGCGACGCTCCCGCCGCTCATCGCGATCCCGCTGGCGATGGGCGCCGGCATGCTCGTCGGAGGGCTCTGGGGCTTCATCCCGGGCTTCCTCAAGGCGACCTCGGGCGCCCACGAGGTCGTCACGACGATCATGCTCAACTACATCGCCATCGCGACGCTCGCCGCGGTCGTCAGCGGCCCGCTCGCGGTCCCCGGCTCGCCCTCGCCGGTGACGGCCTCCGTCGGGGACGCCGCGTACCCGGTCATCTTCGGGCGCACGGGCCACCTCGGGGTCGTCGTCGCGTTCGCGGCGGTGGTCATCATCGCCTGGCTCCTCGAGCGGACGACGCTGGGCTTCGAGATCCGGACGGTCGGTGCCAACCCGGATGCCGCCCGGTACGCGGGGATGCGGCCGCGACTGCTGACGGTGCTGACGATGACCATCGCCGGCCTGCTGGCCGGCCTGGCGGGCACGGGCGAGGTGCTCGGCATCACCCACCAGATGACGGCGAGCTTCGGCACGACGGTCGGCTTCGATTCGATCGCGGTCGCGCTGCTCGGGCGCTCCAACCCGTACGGCATCGTCCTGGCGGCGCTCCTGTTCGGCGCCATGCGGGCGGGCTCGGGCCTGATGCAGATCAACGCGGGCATCCCGGTCGAGCTGGTCGACGTCGTGCAGGCGACGGTGCTCTTCTTCCTCGTCGCCAACGTCGTGATCCAGCGCGCGCTCCGTCTGCGCGGCGTCAAGACCGGGCTGGGCGGCACCGAGACCATCACCCGCTCGTATGCCGGCGAGGCGGTGGTGCGCTGATGGATCCGATCGTCACCGCCCTGTACGGCATCCCCGTCCTGGGGCTCGTCTTCCAGTTCGGCGGCTACCTCGTCGCCGTCCTCCCGGACGTCGCCCCGATCATCCTTCGAGCGGCCACCCCGCTCGCGCTCGGCGCCATGTGCGGCGTGCTGTGCGAGCGATCAGGCGTCGTGAACATCGGGATCGAGGGCACGATGCTCGCGAGTGCGTTCACCGGCTGGGTCGTCGGCGTCGCGGTCGCGCCCTCCCTCGGGGGCGCGGCCGGGCTGATCTTCGGCATCACCCCGGCGCTGCTCGTCGGGCTCGCCGCGGCGCTGCTCGTCGCCGGCGTCATCTCGCTCGTCCACGCCTGGCTGTCGATCTCCGTCCGTGCCGACCAGATCATCAGCGGGACGATCATCAACATCGCCGCGTTCGGCGTGACGGGCTACCTGAACACGCTCATCTCGAAGACCTCGCCCGTCGGCGCCGGCAGCTTCACGCTCTTCAACCCGCCCAAGGAGCTCATCGACATCCCGGCCGTCGGCTGGGTCGCCGGGATGTTCCTGAACCAGGGACCCATCACGATGTCGGTCATCGTCCTGGTGATCGTCGCCCAGGTGCTCCTGTTCCGGTCGCGCTGGGGACTGCGCACCCGCGCCGTCGGCGAGCACCCCAAGGCGGCGGAGACGGTCGGGATCGACGTCATCCGGCTGCGCTACCGCAACGTCATCGCCGGCGGCCTGCTGGCCGGGCTGGCCGGGGCCTACCTGAGCATGGAGGCCACGAACTCGTTCCAGGCCGGGATGACGACAGGCCGCGGCTTCATCGCCCTCGCGGCGATGATCGTCGGGCGCTGGACGCCGATCGGGGCGTTCGGCGCGGCCCTCCTCTTCGCCTCGTCACAGGCGATCGGGCAGTCGATCACGTTCGCCGCGCCGAGCGGGCAGCTGGGCGAGATCCTGACCTCGCTGCCCGGCCAGTTCTACGACGCGCTGCCGTACCTGGTGACCATCATCGTCCTGGCCGGCCTCATCGGGCGGAGCATCCCGCCGGCGGCCGACGGCCAGCCGTATGAGCGGGAGTCCGCGACCTGAGGATCGGCGCAGCGTGACGGCCGACGAGCGGGCTCGGGCCCGTGCCTTCCTCGACCTCCAGGAGGGCCGCGGACCCGTCCCCGTCCTCGACGAGGCCGGCATCGCCGAGCTGTTCCGGACGGCCCGCCGGATCGCGATCGTCGGCGCCTCCGGGCGTCCCGAGCGCGCCTCGCACGGCGTCATGGAGTACCTGCTGGCGCATGGCTACGACTGCGTGCCGGTCAACCCCAACGAGTCGTCGGTCCTGGGCGTCCCGGCGTTCCCGACCCTCCCGGAGGCCGTCGCGGCGGGCGGCTCGTTCGACATCGTCGACGTGTTCCGCCGCTCGGAGCTGTGCCCCCCGCACGCCGAGGAGGCCGTCGCGACGGGCGCCCGATGCCTCTGGCTGCAGCTGGGGATCGTCAGCTGGGCGGCGGCCCGGATCGCCCACGCCGGCGGCCTGGTCGTCGTCATGGACCGCTGCACGATGGTCGAGCACCGGCGCCTGGGTCGCTAGGGGCGCTCGCCTCGCTGGCGGTCTCCGTCGAGGTGGCTTCCCGCCCCGCCGAGACCCGGCGTCAGCGGATGAGGAAGGCGAGGAAGACGAGGACGAACCCGCCGATGGCGATGGCCAGGCCGACCTGCGCCTGCCGCCGGAGGATCTCCATC
>JAPVSP010000316.1:0-3487 GCA_047519685.1 Chloroflexota bacterium | reverse complement strand
TCGGCGCTCGGCCGCTCCACGAGCGGCTCGATGTCGCGATGGCGCGCGGCGGAAGCCGCGAGGTGGCCGAGCGCTCGACGGCGGCCGGGCGGCCGCCGAGCGGGAAGCTCGCGACCGAGGCGTCCGCCTGATCCGCGCCGTCGCGGGTGTGGCCGCGCGGCTCCTCCGCCCGCCTCGACCGGCCTTGGGCGCGCCCGATCGCCTCGGATCGCCTCATACGGCCATCATGCGCGCCTTGTCGATGTCGCCGTCCGCTGCCGTGCCCCAGGCTGTCTCAACGGACCTGCTGGTGATCGGATAAGGGTGCTGCCCAGGCCGATCCGCGCATAAGGCGACTCTGGTGGTCATTGGAGAAGATCCGGCTCGGTCGTGCTCGGCGCTCCCTGCGCCGCCGCTCGGTCGTGCTCGGCGCTCCCTGCGCCGCCGCTCGGTCGTGCTCCGCGCTCCCCGCGCCGCCGGCCATCGAGGGCTCCGAGCGCGCCGTCGACCGCTCGGGGCGCCGCGCTGGTCGCGGTACCATCCGGCCGTGCCTGCCGATCCCGCCCCCCGCCACACCAATCGGCTGGCCGGCGAGACCAGCCCGTACCTCCTCCAGCATGCCCACAACCCCGTGGACTGGTTCCCGTGGGGCGAGGAGGCGCTGGCGATGGCCAGGGCCGAGCAGAAGCCGATCTTCCTCTCGATCGGCTACGCGGCCTGCCACTGGTGCCACGTCATGGAGCGGGAGAGCTTCGAGGACCCGGCCACCGCCGAGCAGCTGAACCGCGATTTCGTCCCCATCAAGGTCGACCGGGAGGAGCGCCCCGACCTCGACCAGCTGTACATGAGCGCGGTCGTCGCGATGACCGGCGGCGGGGGTTGGCCGATGAGCGTCTTCCTCACGCCGGACGGGAAGCCCTTCTACGGGGGGACGTACTTCCCCGACCAGGCGCGCCACGGCATGCCCTCCTTCCGGGAGGTCCTGGCCGGCGTCCGCCGAGCCTGGGACGAGCAGCGCCCCGAGGTCGAGCAGGCCGGGACGCGACTCGTCACGGCGCTCCTCGACCAGCATCGGGACCCGCCATCGGCCGGCCTCCCGGATCGCGCGACGCTGGAGGGCGCCGTGGCGACCCTCGAGGCGAGCTTCGACCCGGTCCACGGCGGGTGGGGTCACGCGCCGAAGTTCCCGCAGGCGATGACGATCGAGTGGCTGCTGCGGCGCTGGCTGACCGGCGACGCGCGGGCGATCGCCATGGCGCGACGGACCCTGGACCGGATGGCGGACGGGGGGATCTTCGATCAGCTCGTCGGTGGCTTCCACCGCTACTCGACGGACGCGCTGTGGCTCGTCCCGCACTTCGAGAAGATGCTCTACGACAACGCGCAGCTCGCGCGGGTCTACCTCCACGCGTGGCAGACGACCCGTGACGCGCGCTACCGGGACGTCGCGATCGCGACCCTCGACTACATGGCCGCCGAGCTGGTCACCGTTGATGGCGCCTTCGCGGCGAGCCAGGACGCGGACACCGGCGGGATCGAGGGGGCGACGTTCACCTGGACGGCGGACGAGATCGCCGCGACGCTCGCCGCCGGCGGCGCGGGGGACGATGTCGACCTCCTCGCGGCCGCCTACGATGTCCGGCCGGAGGGCAACTGGGAGGGGGTGACGATCCTCTCGAGGGCGCGGCCGACGGCCGAGCTGGCGACACGCTTCGGCCTTGCTCCGGCAGAGGTCGACCGACGGCTCGCGCACGACCGAGGTCTGCTGCTCGAGCGCCGTCGCACCCGACCCCAGCCGGCCCGCGACGACAAGGCGCTGGCCGCCTGGAACGGGCTGGCGATCGCGGCCTTCGCCGAGGCCTCCCGTGCCCTCGAGTGGGCGAGCGAGCCGGGCCTTGCGGCACGAGCCGCGGCCTACCGCACGATCGCCACCGGCGCGGCGGAGGCCATCGTCTCCGGACTGATGGGGGCCGATGGCCGGCTGCGCCGCTCGTGGAAGGATGGCCGGGCCACCGCGCCGGGTGTCCTCGACGACTACGCCGACCTCGCCGAGGGGCTGCTCGCCCTGTACGCGGCGACCTTCGACGAACGCTGGTTCGGGCTCGCGCGGCGGATCGCCGACACGATCCTCGAGCACTTCGCCGATCCGGTCGGCGGCTTCTTCGACACGGCGGACGACCACGAGACCCTCGTCGCCCGGCCGAAGGACCTCCAGGACAACGCGACCCCCTCGGGGAGCGCGATGGCGACGACGGTGCTGCTGCGCCTCGCGGCGCTGACCGGCGAGCGGCGGTACCGGTCGGCTGCCGAGGCCGCGCTGCGTCTCGCGACCCGGTACCTGGCCCACTACCCGGGGGCGTTCGGCCAGTGGCTCGTCGCGGCCGACCTCGCGCTCGCACCCCCGCTCGAGATCGCGGTCGTCGGCGATCCTGGCGAGGACGAGACGCGCCGGCTGCTGGCGCCGGTGTTCGAGGCGTACCGGCCGAGCGTCGTCGTCGCGGCGGCCGCGGACCCGAAGGCGAGCGAGGTACCGCTGCTCCAGGGGCGATTCGCCCTGGGGGGCCGGGCGACCGCGTTCGTCTGCCGCGACTTCGCGTGTCGTCAGCCGGTCAACGAGCCCGAGGCCCTCAGCGCACTGTTGCTGGAGAGTGGCGCTGGGCGCTGAGGCGCGGCGACGTGCCCAGGCGACGCGCCGCGGCGAGACGGGCTTCATCAGGGGCGAAGGAGGCGACCGATGACGAGCGAGCGACCGATGCCCGGACCGGGCGACTGCCTCCGGTGCGGGAGCCCGCTGCAGTCGATGGGCGTGGAACGGCTGCGTGTGGGTGGCACCAGCGGCGGCTGGAAGCTGCTGTTCGGCGAGTGGGCCGAGCTGGGTGAGGGGATGCTCGACCTGGAGTTCCTCGTCTGCGAGCGGTGCCGCCAGGTCGAGTTGCGGGTCCCGACCCACGAGTGATGAGCCACTCGCGGCTCGGCGGGATCGTGGTTCGGGAGGCGCGCCCGGACGAGTACGCGAGGCTCGGCGACCTGACGGTCGCGGCCTACCTGGAGCTGCCCGACGGGCACGAGCATCCGGACTACCTCGAGCGGCTCCGCGACGTCGCCGGGCGGGCGAGCGTCGTCACAGTGCTGGCGGCGGTCGACGCGGGGGGCGAGGTGCTCGGCGGGGTCACGTACGTCCAGGGGCCCGGTCCCTGGGCCGAGGCGGACGCCGCGGACGAGGCGAGCTTCCGGGCGCTGGCGGTGGCGCCCGACGCCCAGGGACGAGGCGTCGGCCGGGCGCTCGTCGAAGCGTGCATCGCGCGCGCCAGGAGCGGTGGACGAGGCGCGCTGACGCTGACGACCCGGCCGTCGATGGTGGCGGCCCGGCGGCTCTACGAGCGCCTCGGGTTCGTCCGCGACCCGTCCCGTGACTGGGAGCTCGAGCCGGGCAGCTGGCTGCTGGGCTACCGCCTGGAACTCGGCCCGCAGCCGGATGGGCCCCGGTCGGGTCCGCCCAGGGCCGGCT
>JAPVSP010000315.1:0-6716 GCA_047519685.1 Chloroflexota bacterium | reverse complement strand
CGTAACGGGGTCGCACCCGCTCACGGGCGGCGCGGACGGAGCACCCGGGAGCCGTCGCGTCACCCGAGGTCAAGCAGTCGGCGCCGCCGGTGGGTGGGACGGCGCCAGCAGGAGGGATCGATGTCTCGACCCAGAACCATCCTCACGTCGCTGGCCGGGATCGTCACGGCCGCGACGGTCCTTGCGGTGGGCGCCGCGCCATACCTGGCGTCCGCGGCCGACCACCTGGACGCCCCGAACCTCGGATCGATCCACGTCGGTGCGGACGACTCGATCACCGTCACCAAGGCCAACGGGCCCCTCGACATCGCCGACGCCTACGTCTTCCAGGCGGCCGACGCCGGCCGGACCGTCCTCGCCATGACCGTCAACCCGGCGGTCAACCTGGGGATCGGGCCGAGCACCTTCCAGTCCGGCGCCCGGTACACGTTCAACATCGACACGACCGGGGACGCCGTCGCCGACGTGCGCTACGTGGTCGTGTTCGGCGACGCGGACGCCAACGGCGTCCAGCACTACACCGTCCAGCTCGCCTCCGGCGACGGAGATGGCCGGACGGTCGCGTCGGGCTTCACGGACGACGCGAAGGGCAAGTCGATCTCGCGCTCGGACGTGATGGCCTTCGCGGGCCTGCGCTCGGATCCGTTCTTCTTCGACCTCCTCGGGTTCCTCGGCTCGGTCAAGGGCCAGGGCACGCGGCGGCTCGATGATGGCCACCAGTCGGACTTCTTCATCCATCTCGATGTGCTGGCGATCGTCCTCGAGGTCCCGAACGACCAGCTCGGCGGCTCCGGTGCGCAGATCGGCGTATGGACGACGACGAGCACCTGGAACGGCACCACCTGGGTCCAGGCCGACCAGTTCGGCCGGCCCGCGATCAACACGGTCTTCAACGCGACGGCCGCCGACAAGGAGGCCTTCAACGTGACCGCCCCGTCCGCCCAGCGGACGGCGCTGAGCGGCAGGTTCCGGACGAACGTCATCGCGACCCTTGAGGCGTTCTCGGCGCTCGACTCGGAGGGCGCATACAGCGCCGCCCAGGCCGGCGCGCTGGCGGACATCCTGCTGCCCGACGTCATGACCTACACGGTCGGCTCGGTCGCGGCCGGGCCGCTCAACGGGCGGAATCCGTCCGACGACGTCATCGACGCCGAGCTCAACATCGTGACTGGCGGCATCCCGTTCCCCGGTCGCGATGCCACCGGCGCCATCCCCACGGACGGCATCGGACCGCACGGCGACTACCTCGCGACCTTCCCGTACCTCGGCCTGCCGCACTGACGCGGGCGGGTCGGACCGACGCGGCCGGGGCGGAGACTCGGGCTCCGCCCCGGCCCGATCACCGCGAGATCGAGCGGAGAACACGAATGACGACACTCCTTCGGACCCGCCCGCGCCCCATCCGTTCGGTGGCCCTGATCGGTTGCGCGGTCCTCGTCGCCGTCGCGAGCTACGTTGGCGCGTCGGAGCTTCACGCGCCAGGGGGCGCCTCGGCACCGGCAGTGGCACCCGAGGTGAGCGCCCCGGGCGATGGGGCCGGTGGCAGGGCTGCCGGCGCAGGCTCCGCGCCCGGCGGCGGCTCCGCGCCCGGCGGCGGCTCGAACGTGGTCGCCCTCCCTGACGGGCCGCTGCCCGGAGCGGATCCGGCGATCGCGCGACTTGACCGGGCGATCTCCGTCTGGACGCTGAACCTCAAGGCCGACGGCGCCGACTTCATCTCGGCCACCAACCTCGCCTACGACCAGTACAGCCGCGGCCGACTGACCGGCGATGTCGAGGACTACGCCCGGGCCGAGGAGGCGGTCCAGATGGCCCTCGGCGCCTTCCCGGCGAACACCGGCGCACGGGCGCTCGACGCCGTCATCCGGGCGGCCGTCCACGACTTCGCCGGAGCGTACGCCGAAGCGTCGTCCATCTACTCGTCCGACCACGGTCAGCTCCAGGCGCTGGCGACCATGGGTGACGCGGCCCTCGAGCTCGGTCGCTACGATGAAGCCGAGGCGAGCTACCGAGCCCTCGCCACGCAGGCACCCGGCGCCGCCATCACCGCCCGGCTCGCCCACCTGGCCCAGCTGCGCGGCCAGACCGACGAGGCGCTCCGGCTCGCCCAGGCCGCCGCCGCCCAGGCCGTGACCGAGGGCTCGACCGGCCCGGCGCTCGCCTGGTACAAGGCCCTCACCGGCTCGATCGCCTTCCAGTCGGGTCGTCTCCCGGACGCGGAGACGGCGTTCCGCGCCGCGCTCGTCGACTGGCCGGCCTCCTATGCCGCCCTCGTCGGGCTCGGGCGAACGCTGGCCGCCGAGGACCGGTTCGATGAGGCGATCGACGCCCTGGGCCGAGCCATCGCGATCATCCCGCAGCCCGAGAGCCTCGCGGCGCTCGGCGACCTCTACGCACTCACCGGGCAGCCCGACCTCGCGCGGCGGCAGTACGACACGGTCCGGCTCATCGCCACGCTCGGCGCCATCCAGCGCCAGGTCTACGACCGGATCCTCGTCCTCTTCGACGCCGACCACGGGACGGATGTCGACGAGGCGGTCCGGCTCGCGACCGCCGAGCTCGCGGTCCGCAAGGACGTCTACGGCTGGGACTCGCTCGCCTGGGCGCTGCTGGCCGATGGGCGGCCGAGCGACGCGGACGCCGCGATGTCGCATGCGCTCGCGCTCGGGACGCAGGACGCGATGCTCGACTACCACGCCGGGATGATCGCGGCGGCGCTCCACGACACATCCCGTGCGCGCGTCCTGCTGTCCGCGGCGCTCCGGCTCAACGCCGGCTTCCAGCCGCTCCAGGCGGCGCGAGCCCGACAGGCGCTCGAGGCCCTCGGCGGAATGTCCCTCGACGCGCCGACTCGATCGATCGTCCGATGACGACCGATCGCCTTCGGCACCGCGGGATGATGCTGAGCGCGACGATCGCCGGCCTCGCCTCGGTGCTGCTCCTGCCGGGCCTGGTCGCGGCGCATCCGCTCGGGAACTTCACGATCAACCACTACGCGGGCATCACGGTGGGCCCGGATGCGGTAGCCGTCGACGTCGTCCTCGACTACGCCGAGATCCCCACCTTCACGGAGCGTCAGCGCATCGACCGGAACGCGGACGGCACGCTCTCGGACGCCGAGATCGAGGCCGAGCGACAGGAGGCCTGCCGGCGCCTGGCGCCCTCGCTCCACCTGGCGATCGCCGATCGGCCGGCCGAGCTCGTCCCGGACGCCGCCGGGCTGTCGTTCCCGCCGGGCGCCGGCGGACTCCCGACGATGCGGCTCGTGTGCGAGTACATGGCTCGGCTGGCCGTCCCGCTGCAGCCAGCGACCTCCATCATGTTCGCGGACACCTCGTACGCCGAGCGGATCGGCTGGCGCGAGATCGTCGCAGACGGCGACGGGGTCGCGCTGGCCCCGCCCGACGCCGCGGCGCCGCTCCCGCCCGGGACCTCGGTGTCGGGCCGGCTCACCCGCTACCCGACGGACCTCCTCAGCCAGCCCCTCGACGTGCGGGCGATGAGGCTCGTCGCGTCGCCAGGGGGTGCCCAGATCGCACGGTTCGTCGCCCCCGACGCACGGCCGCTGACGTCCGATCCGGCGGGATCCGCCGCCGATCCGCCGGCCGCCGTCCCTGGCGGCGTGGGCGGGGAGCTCGGCGGCATCCTCGGGGCTCGCGACCTGACGCCGCCGATCGTCCTGGGGTCGCTGCTGGTGGCGCTCGTCCTGGGTGCAGCCCACGCGGTCTCACCGGGCCATGGCAAGACCGTCATGGCCGCCTATCTCGTCGGGTCGCGCGGCACGGGTCGGCAGGCCCTCGTCCTCGGGCTCACGGTCACGGGCTCGCATACGCTCGGGGTCCTCGCGCTCGCCGCGATCACCCTCCTCGCGTCCGACGTGCTGCCGCCCGAGCGGCTCTACCCGCTGCTCGGCGTCGGTTCGGGTCTGGTCGTCGTCGCCATCGGTGGGTGGCTGCTCCGCTCGCGCTGGCGGGACGGACGAGAGCGCGGGCACGACCGCGCGCACGAGCACCCGCACCTGCACGAGCACCCGGACCTGCATGAGCACCCGCACGCGCACGGGGACCCCCATCCGCACAGCCATCCGGGCCCGCACCAGGAGGCCCACGACCACGCCATCCACGGGCGCGAAACCTCCCCGCTTCGCCTGCGGCGCCTCGTGGCCCTCGGGCTGGCGGGCGGCCTGGTCCCGTCGGCCTCGGCCCTGCTCCTGCTCCTCGGCTCCCTCGCGGCCGGTCGGCCGCTCTTCGGACTCGTCCTCGTCGTCGCGTTCGGGGCCGGGATGGCGGCCGTCCTCGCCGGTCTGGGGCTCGCGCTCGTCCACGCGGCCGGGCTGGTCGAGCGCCTCTCTCGCCGCGGCGGCCTCGGGCGCATCACCGCCTGGATGCCGGTCGGCACGGCCGTCGTCGTCCTCGTCGCCGGGATCGTCCTGACGGGTCAGGCCCTGCACCAGGTGCTCTGAGGTCCACTCCCGGCGCCCACCCGATGCCCAGGGCCGCGCGATGTCCGCCCGGGCCTGTGCTCCGGGTCGCTGCGCTACCCTGTCGCCGATGACCGCGACGCGCTTCCCGATCCGCCTCGGCCCTCGTTCGCGCCCGCTCCTCCGGCTGTTCGGTGTCCGAGCCCACAACGCCTACGTCGAGCTGGACGGCGAGCTCGACGCCCGCTTCGGCCGCTACCGCGTCCGGACGCCGGTCGGCAACATCGCCACCTGGCGCATCGAGGGACCGTGGCGCTGGGTCACCGCGATCGGCGTCCGGATGAGCATCCGGCACCGCGACCTGACGTTCGGTGGCAACCACCGCGGCGGCGTCCGGGTCGACTTCCGCGAGCGCGTCCCGTTCGGACCGCTGCGCATCCCGGCGCTCTACGTGACCGTCGACGACCTCGAGGGTCTCGCGGCGGCGCTGGCAGCGCGCGGCATCCCGGGGGAGGACGCCCGGAAGGCCTGACCTGGCCGGGTGCGCGGCGGGTACCCTGACCGCACCATGCGTCCCAAGAGGATCCTCGCGTCCGCCCTGGTCGTCGTCGTCCTGGGCCTCCTCTTCCCCGTCGGGCTCATGTACGCCCGCCTGTATCCGGGCCGCGTCGCGCTCGACGACGACCCCGGGCGCCACGGCCTGCGGTATGACCCCGTGTCCTTCACGAGCCCGCTCGACGGGACGAGCCTCAGCGGCTGGTACCTGCCCTCGAGCCATCCGTCCGGGCGCGCGGTCGTCATCGCCCCCGGCATCGACGACAACCGGCTCGCCGGCGGGATCACGCTGAAGCTGGCCCCGAGCCTGCTCGCCGCCGGCTACGACATCCTGGCGTTCGACCTGCGCGGGGAGGGCGAGAGCGGCGATGGGCCGATCACGTTCGGGGCACGCGAGCAGTCGGACATCATCGGGGCCGTCGAGGAAGCCAGGATGCGGGGCGCTCAGCACGTCGCGGTGCTCGGCTTCAGCCTGGGCGCCGCGTCCGCGATCGTCGCGGCGGCCCACTCGCCCACGATCGATGCGGTCATCGCGGACTCGGCGTTCGCCGATCTGACGGAGACGCTCACCCGGGAGCTCGAGGACGAGGACCACGTGCCGCCGCCGCTGGCTGCCTACGGGCTGGCGCTCTACCGACTGATGTCCGGGACCGACCCCGCCGAGGTCGCGCCCGAGAAGGACATCGCGGACATCGCGCCCCGTCAGGTCCTGCTCATCCATGGGGACGCCGACCAGACCGTCCCGCTCGGCGACTCCCAGCGCCTGCTCGCCGCCGCGGGGCCGATCGCCGAGCGCTGGGTCGTCCCGGGTGGCCGGCATGCCGAGTGCTACCACGCCGACCCGTCGGGCTACACGGCGCGCCTGCTCGCGTTCCTCGCCTCGACGTTGCCGTAGGGCGGCCGCGTCGGCTCCGACCGTGGGGCTGTCGCGTCGTCAGGGGCGGGCGCGCCGCCCCGCCTTCCCGCCCCGGCCCCTGCCTCTCCCGAGAAGCTCGTCGACTGCGAGGCGTACGTCGCGCGCCGTCCGGCGCAGGCCGGCTGCGACACCGCTGAACGACGCGCGGACTGACGAGACCGACCGTCGGATCGCGGCACGAAGCTCTCCCGACGCGGCCGCGACACTCCGCCTGATCGCTCTTGTCGCGTCGGCGACCGCGTGTCCGATGGCGGCGACCGCGCCGAGGATGGCCCGGGATGCACGCCGGATGGGCAGGACCACGGCGACGGCCAGGCAGGCCGATAGGGCGGAGCGCGCGCGGCGAAGGGCTGGGGCGAGCCAGTGGACCCACACGGCGCGAGCACGGGGTGCGACCCACAGCAGGATCGCGATGGTGAAGAGCTGGAGTCGACGCGCCACGCTCCTCACGAGACGGACCGTCGCCGACACCAGTGCCCTTACCGCACGCCAGACACCGCGGAGGACGATGCCGATGGCGGTCGCGGTCGCCGAGACGAACGAGGCCAGGGTCCGACCGACGACCCTCGCGGCCCAGACGGCCATGGAGGCGAGCACGACGAGCCGAGCCCACGCGCGGCCGGCCTGCCGTCGGGCCCACGTGCCCGCCACGTGGACGGCCCGGCCCACGGTCCGTCCCATCGTTCGGGCGACGACGGCCACGGCGTGTACCACGATGCCGAGGGCCCCGACAAGGCGCGCCCACAGTGCCGCCACGAGCCGGCCGGCCCAGCGGATCGGTCGGGCGATCTCGTGGGCGACGGCCCTGGCGACGACGACGAAGCG
>JAPVSP010000314.1:0-5616 GCA_047519685.1 Chloroflexota bacterium | reverse complement strand
GTCGGGCGGGCGGTCCGGGGGCAGGTCGGGCGGGACGCCGGGGCCCTCCGGCGGCTCGCCGGCTCCGGGCGGAGCGGCGCGTCCGGCTCGTTCCACGACGGCCGCCAGGGCGATCGCCTCGACGATCTTCGAGTAGCCGGTGCACCGGCAGAGGTTCCCGGCGATGGCGCTCCGGATCGCGGCCTCGTCGTCGTCACCGTCGTCGTCGAGATACGCGCGGGCGGCCATGAGCATGCCGGGGGTGCAGATCCCGCACTGGGCCGCGCCGGTCTCGAGGAACGCGCGCTGGAGCGGGCTGAGCGGCGGGGCGGCGCTCCCCTCCCCGTCAGGGGCCGGGCGCGTCGCGAGGGCGGCCAGCCCCTCGACGGTGCGGACGGTGTGCCCATCGACCTGGCAGAGCGGCACCAGGCACGACACCACGAGCTGCGAGTCGACGATGACCGAGCAGGCGCCGCACTCGCCCTCGCCGCAGCCCTCCTTGGTGCCCGTGAGCCCGAGGTCGTCCCGGAGCACGTCGAGCAGCCGGCGCATGCCGGGCGCCCGGACCTCGACCGGCTCGCCGTTGAGCAGGAACCGGAACGCGGTCATCGGCCGAGACCCGGCGCCCGTGCGACGCCCGAGGTCCAGGCTCCACCGGCGCGCCCGGCGACGCCACCCGGACCCCCTGGCCGGGCCGGCCGGCCGAGGCCCATCACGCCGCCTCCTCGCCCCGCGCGGAGTCGGCGCCCTCGTCGTCCTCGCCGGGCGGCAGCGCCGCGGCGTCCACCGGCGCCCCGCCGGTCAGAGCGCCCAGGATCCGCTCCGGCGTCGCCGGCAGCTCGGTGACCCAGACTCCGACGGCGTCCTGGATCGCCGCGACGACCGCCGGCGCCGCGACGTCCATGGGCAGCTCGCCGGCGCCCTTCGCCCCATGTGGCGCTCCGCTGAACGGCGCCTCGACGAGGATCGGCGTGATGCGGGGCGCGTCGACGGCCGTCGGGATCAGGTAGGTGGCCAGCCGATCGTTGAGGTAGCGCCCATCGACGACCTTGATCTCCTCGATCGTCGCGTAGCCCACGGCCTGGAGGGTGCCGCCCTCCACCTGCCCTTCGGCCAGGAGCGGGTGGATGACCCGCCCGATGTCGTCGGCCGAGACGACCGACCTGACCCGCACCTCGGCCGTATCGAGGTCGACGTCGACCTCGGCGACCGCGGCCGCCCACCCGTACGCCGGGTACGCGTCGCCCGAGTACGTCTCCTCGTCGAAGCGCACCCCCGGGTACGGCTCGAAGCGCTGGTCGATCCGGGTCGCGCCGTTGGCCGCCGCATCGGCCCGATGGATCTCCGCGAACGGCCGGCCGTCGTTCCGCGCCTGGACGGTCTCGCGGAGCCGACGCGCCGCCGCGACGAGCAGGCCGCCCACCACCATCGCCGTTCGGGAGGCCACGGTCGGCCCGCTGTTCGGGACGAGCGCCGTGTCCTGCGGCGCCAGCTCGATCGTCTCCGGGGACACGCCGAGCGCCTCGGCCACCAGCTGCGGGAAGATCGTCTTCGTTCCCTGGCCCATCTCCGTGGACGCCGTGTAGGCGACCAGCCGGCCGTCGCCCGTGAGCTCCAGCGAGGCGACCGAGGCGAGCCGCTCCTCGCCCGAGCCCGTGAAGCCGGCGCCGTGCCAGGCGAGCGCCAGGCCGATGCCGTGGGCGACCCGTGCCTCGCCCGTCCGGAGGGCCGAGGTGGGTGCGATGCCGGCGCCGGCCCGGGCGAGCCGCCCCGCCGCGGTCCGCCGCCGGATCCGCTCGAACTCGGCCGCCTCGGCCGCGCGCTCGAGCACCTCCTCGGCCGCGACGCTCTCGCGGAGCAGCTGTCCGGTGGGAGTCGTGTCGCCGACGCGGTACGCGTTCCGGCGCCGCAGCTCGAGCGGCGAGCGGCCGAGCGCCTCGGCGATCCGGTCGAGCTGGACCTCCGTCGCGAACTGGACCTGCGGGGCCCCGAAGCCCCGGAACGCGCCGTTCGGCGGCGTGTTCGTGGCGACGACCCGCGAGACGATCCGGACGTTCGGGCAGCGGTACGGGCCCCCGGCGTGGATGGTCGCCCGCGAGAGGACGACCGGCGAGAGGGTGGCGTACGCCCCACCGTCGAGGACGACCTCGATGTCCTGGGCCACGAGGCGGCCGTCGCCCGCGACGCCGGTCCGGTGCCGGACGATGGCCGGGTGGCGCTTCGTGGTCGCGGTGATGTCCTCGTGGCGGTCGTAGACCATCCGGACGGGCCGTCCACAGGCCCGGGCGAGGAGCGCGGCGTGCAGGGCGAGGATCGAGGGGTACTCCTCCTTGCCCCCGAACCCGCCGCCGGTCTCGGCCTGGACCACGCGGGCCTGGTCGGGCCGCAGCCCGAGCCCCCTGGCGAGCGCGGCGTGGACGTAGTACGGGCACTGGAGCGAGCCGTGCACCGTGACGCCGCCGCCCGGCTCCGGCACGGCGATCATCGCCATCGGCTCGATGTAGAGCTGCTCCTGGTGCCCGACCCGGTAGGTGCCCTCGAAGACGAGATCGGCCTGCGCGAAGCCGGCCGCCAGATCGCCCCTCATCAGCTCGTGGCTGGCGAAGGTCCGGGTCGACTCGAGCGGGTCGAAGACCGGGGCCAGCGGCTCGGTGCGCAGCGCGATCCGACGCCTCGCCTCTCGGAGGGTCGCACGGTCCGGGGCGGCGACGAGCGCGACGGGCTCGGCGTGGTGCCGGATCTCCCCGCCGACCGGGACGAGGATCGGCTGATCGTCGCTGATGTCTTCGACGACGTTGTCGCCGGGGATGTCGGCCGCGGTCACGACGACGACCCGCGACCAGTCGAAGCCGCTCTCGAGCTCGATGGCGAGGAGGCGGGCGCGAGCCTCGGACGAGCGGATCGTCCCGCCGTGCCACGCGCCGGGGAAGACGAGGTCGTCGGCGTACTTCGCCTCGCCGGTGAGCTTCTCGGGACCCTCCCGGCGGAGCGGGAGACCGCGGGCACGGCCGGGCCGGCGGGCCCCCGGGGCGACGATCAGCGGCCTGACGGCGGGGTCCGTGACGGTGCGAGCGGACGGCGGGCGCGCATCGCGTCCCCGAACGGTCATGCGGCGGCGGCTCCTGTTCCTCTCCTCGCCGCGACGATGGCCGGACGGCGAGGCGGTGTCAAGCGGAGGGGGCCGTCTCCCGCTCGAGGTCGCGCGGCTCGCGCTCGGGCTCGTGCCCGGCCTCGCGCGCCGCCGGCTCCCAGTCGGCCGGGCCCGCCAGCCGCCGCCCACGGACCCACGCCGCGCGAACCATGGCCGGATGGGCCCGGTGGATCAGGCGGCTGACCAGATCGCCGGCGTCGTCGGGCATCGCGTCTCCCGCCGGCGGCGCCGTCAGCGCCGGATCGACGAGCAGGAGGTCGGCCTCCTTGCCGGCCTCCAGCGAGCCGGTGGCGCCATCGATGCCGAGGCATCGCGCACCGTCCAGCGTCCCCAGGCGGAGCCAGGCCAGGGGATCGAGGTTGGGCCGCGACTCTCGGCCGTCGACCCGCAGCGCGTTCTGCGTGTAGGCCCCGACACGCATGACCCCGAACAGCGACGGGTCCGGCCCCCCCGCGACATCCGAGCCGAGCCCGATGGTCATCCCCGCCGCGAGGTACCGGGCGAGCGGCATGACGCCCGAGGCGAGGAAGAGGTTCGACGACGGGCAGTGCGCGACGCGGGCCTCGGTCTCGACCAGCCGACCGACCTCGCGGTCCGACAGGTGGATCGCGTGGGCGAGGATCGCCCGCTCCGACAGGCCGCCGGCGCGGTCGTAGACGTCGAGGTAGTCGAGGGCCTCCGGGAAGAGCCGCGCGACCTCGGCCAGCTCGGCGCGGTCCTCCGAGAGGTGCGTCTGCCAGTAGGCCCCCGCCTCGGCCGCCAGGCGCGCCGATTCCCGCATCAGCTCGGCCGAGCAGCTGACGGCGAAGCGGGGCGTGAACGCGTAGCCGAGCCGGCCACCGTCGCGACCGTTCCAGCGCCGGCAGAGCTCGGCCGAGGAGGCGAGGTCGTCGACGAGCACGTCGCCCGTCCGGGTGTCGTAGCGCATGCGGTCCATCAGGACCTGGCCGATGATCGCCCGGATCCCGTGCGCCTCCGCGGCCCGGAACGCGACCTCGGTGCTGTCCGCGTAGACGGCGCTGTAGGCGACGACGGTCGTCGTCCCGGCGGCGGCGAAGGAGCGGAACGCGGCCGGCGCGAGCCGAGCGGCGGCGGCCGCGTGGAAGGCTCGCTCGAGCGGGAAGATGTCGCGCTCCAGCCAGGTCAGGAGATCGAGCCCGGCCCCGATCCCGGCGTTGGGGAGCTGGGGCAGGTGCGCGTGCAGGTCGACGAGCCCTGGCAGGACGACCCGGCCCGAGAGATCGAGGGCGTCGCTCGCGAGATCAGGACGGTCGGCGGACCGGCCGACGAACGCAAGGCGGCCGTCCGGGTCCACCGCCACGAGGCCGTCGGGCTCGTCGAGCGTCCCGCCGGCCGCGAGCGGGGTGATGACGCGGGCGCGCAGGCGGAACGGCGGGCGCTCGGGAAGCGCCGACAGCGCAAGCATGCCGCGACGCTATCACCGGTCCGCGCCGGCGGCCGAGGGCCATGCGGCACACGGCCCGGGACCGCTCTGGCCCGTGGATCGGGCCCGGGCAGGCGTCAGTCCGGCGCGCCCACCGACCTCGCGAGCGCGTGCATGGCCGGGCGAAGGGCCGGGTAGAGCGAGCGGTAGACCTCGTACGCCCGGTCGTAGATGGCGCCGGTCGCCGGGTCCGGCTCCAGGCGGGCCCCGACGCGGACCATCGAGCGGGTCGCCGCGGCAAGGTCCGGCGCCGCGCCGATCCCGACTGCGCCGAGGATCGCCGCCCCGAGCATCGCCGTGTCCGTCACCGCCGGCACGATCACCGGGACGCCGAGGACGTCCGCCTTGATCCGGTTCCAGGTCGCGCTCCGGGCGGGCCCGCCACAGACCCGCAGGTCGACGATCGGGAAGCCGGCCTCGCGGATCGGCTCGGCGACGTGGCGGAGCGCGAAGGCGGCCGCCTCGAGCACCGCCCGTGCCAGGTGGCCACGGTCGTGGCCGAGGGTCAGCCCGACGAACGCAGCACGCGCATCGTCGTCCCAGATCGGCGACCGCTCGCCGGCGAGGTACGGCAGGAAGACGAGCCCGCCGGCCCCGGGAGGACGGGCGGCCGCCTCGGCCAGGAGCGCCTCCATCGGGACCGCGCCGCCGAGGACGTCGCCGCCCAGCCAGTCGAGCGCCCGCCCGGTGGCCGCCATCGCGCCGCCGATGAGCCACCGTCCCGGGAGCGGCGCCATGGCGATCCAGGCGCCCGGGACCTCCGGCTCCCTCTCCGCGTAGACGACGAGCCCGCCCGACGAGCCGCCCGTGTCCAGGGCGTCGCCGGGATCGAGGAGGCCGGCACCGAGACAGCTCGCGAACGCATCGTTGAGGCCGGCGACCACGGGCACGCCCGGGCCCAGGCCCAGCGCCGTCGCCGCCGCGGCGTCCAGCCGGCCGAGGACAGAGCCCGCCTCCACCGCGGGCGGGATCCGCGCCGCCGGGAGGCCCGCCAGGGCGGCGGCCGCGAGGTCGGGTGCGGCCTGCCCGGCCGTCACCGTGG
>JAPVSP010000313.1:0-4371 GCA_047519685.1 Chloroflexota bacterium | reverse complement strand
CGGTCGCCCGTGAGTCGCGTCGGTCGCCCGTGAGTCGAGCCGGCGACCCGGACGTGGCCGTCATCGGCGGCGGGATCGTCGGGGTGTCGGCGGCCGCCCTGCTGGCCGCCGCGGGGGCCAGCGTCACGATCTACGAGCGGGAGGCGCTCGGGGCCGGGGCCTCCGGGCGCAACTCCGGCGTCGTCCAGTGGCCCTTCGACCCACTCCTGCTCGACCTGTACCGGGCGAGCGTCGACCTGTACCGGGAGCTGGGCCGGGAAGACGCCGGGTTCCGCCTGCCGGACGAGCCATCCGGGCTCCTGCTCGTCGGGCACGACCCAGGCGTGGTCCGATCCGTCGCCGCGCACCTGGCCCGGGCGTTCCCGTCCCTGGGACCGGAGACGTTCGAGGGCCCGGATGTACAGGAGATCGAGCCCTGCCTCGGGCCGGGCGTCGCCGCCTGCCGCATCCCGGTCGGCTACCCGATCGCCCCGGCGGCGCCGACGTACGCCTTCGCGACGCTCGCCGAGCGCCGCGGCGTCAGGCTCCGACTCGGGCGCGAGGCGCGACCGATCGTCGCTCGCGGCCGGGCGAGCGGCGTCCTGGTCGACGGGCGGCTCGAGCCGGCGGGCGCCGTTCTCGTCGCGGCGGGTCCCTGGAGCGCGGCGCTGCTCGACCCGTCGGGGAGGTGGCGTCCCGTCCGCCCGGTCTGGGGGGTCGTCGTCGAGACCCTGATGGCATCCCCGCCGCACCACGTCCTCGAGGAGGCCGGGATCGACGAGCTTCTTGCGGGAGCCGGGGCCGACGAGGTGGGATCCGACGCCTCGGCGGCCCCGGAGGTGAGCGTGGTCACCGCGGCCGGAGTATCGGCGGTCGGGTCGACGTTCCTCGCGACCGAGCCCGACCTTGCGTCCTGGCAGACGCGCGTCCTGCAGCACGCGGCCACCTTCGTCCCGGCCGTGATGGACGCGCAGATCCGCGGCGTGCGGGCGTGCGCCCGGCCGGCCTCGGTGGATGGTCGGCCGCTCCTCGGGCCCGTCCCGGGGATCGATGGCCTGTTCCTGGCGACCGGCCACGGACCCTGGGGGATCTCGACGGGACCCGGGTCGGCCCGACTGGTCGCCGATGCCATCCTGGGACGACCGGTCGCCATACCGCGCGAGCTCGCGGCCGCTCGCTTCGGATCGCCGACCTGAGCGGTCGGCAGACGAGCGCCGCCGGGCCGACGGGTCCCGCGATCCGAGGCGTCCGGCCCTGCCCTCGGCCCGGCGGCTGGCGTCGGCGACTCAACCGGCGGGCGCACCCGAGCCGGCGGTGGTCGTCGCGGGCTGACTCGTGAGCAGGTCGCGCTCGAGCCGGTCGGCCTGCTGCCGGAGCCCGCCGGTCAGGGTCTCGGGGGCCAGCCCGAAGATCGCCGCGTAGACGAGGCCGATCTGGTTCTGCGAGAGATCGAAGACGGTCGTGAGCGGTGTGGCCTGGCCCAGCTGCTGACCGGCCGTCGTGCCGACGCTCGGCAGGAGCGATGGGGCCACCGACACCAGGTAGACGCCGGCCAGGGCGGCGAGTCCCGAGATGAGGGGCGTCGCCACGAGCCGCGCCTGGTACAGCCCGAAATCCTCCACCGCCGATGTCCTGGACGCCTCGACCCGCAGACGGTCGAAGAGGCCGATGATCGCCCCCACGAGGTAGAAGGCGGCGGCCGTCCCGACGTAGATGGTCGCGGCGTCGAGGATGAGGACGAGGCCGAGCAGCAGGTACGTCGCGACGGCCACGGCGAGCATCGTCCACACGAGCCGGTTGCGGGCCCGGACCAGCCCGTCCCGGGCATCGTCGCGGAACGAGTTGATCGCGTGCCGGACCTCGCGCAGCGCCTCCCTGGCCTCGGGGAGGGTCAACGCGTCGACCGGCCGCTGGGTCGTCCCGTGCTCCGGCGGAAGGAACGCCGGGCCGGCACCCGCGGAGAGCTTGTACGTCGCGGCCCGGAGGATCCCCTGGAGACGCTCGCGATCCCCGATCGTCGACCCTTCCAGCGAGAGCTCGTCATGGAGCGCCTCGCCGACGAGGCCGTCCTGGGGCTCGACCATGAGGAGGGCCTCCTCGGCGCGGTGCAGCGCCCGGAGGACGCTGACGTAGCCGTGGGCGAGCGCCCAGCGGAGCGCCGGGCCCCCGCCCGCCCCGGTCAGGAGCTCGTCCGCGACCCTGATCTGGGTCCGCGCCTCCACCGCCGCCGGGTCCGACTCCGCCGAGAGCGCTCTCAGCCGGTCGTGGAGCTGCTGGTAACGTTCCTTCAGCTCGTTGTAGAAACGGGGCTGGACCTTCGCCGCCGCCGTCATCGGTCGAGCGGCGAAGCCCAGGAGGAGCCAGGCGACGACGGTGGTCCCGAGCCCAGCGACCACGGCGAGCGCGGGATCCGCGGGTGCCGCCCCCGTCGCGTTGGCCGGCAGGAGCAGGTAGACGAGGACCGTGACGACGGCCGCCAGCCCCGGCATCAGGGGGCCGATCAGCCACAGCGCGGCCAGATAGCCCTCGCCGGGTGTCGGCGAGGTGGTCAGCCTGCCAGACGTCGGCTCGGTCTCTCGTTCGGTCATGTCCGCTCACCCCAGGTTGCCATCGTCTTGAGTCCGACCACGGTCGGACTGGCCGGCGCCTCTCCGCCACGCGACCGAGTGAGCGATGCGCCGAGTCGGCCGAGGGGCACGGCTCAGCCCGATCGCCAGGCGACGGGGTCGACCGGCGTGTACGGCGCGAGGAAGAAGCACACGACGACCGGGTCGGGCCGCGAGTAGACGGTCGCGACGGTCCCTCCAGGGTCGCCGACGTCCAGCGCGAGCGTCACGTCGTCCGCGCCGGGCCAGTTCGGGTCGCAGATCCAGAGCGTGAGGGCGGTGCCGTCGAGGTCGTAGCCATAGGCGGCGACCTGGTGATTGCGGCCGAGCGCGGCGGGGTCGCGACCGACGACCCGGACGAGACCGAGCAGGGCGAGGCGTCCGGCATCGAGCTCGGCCCTGATCCTCGGCCACTCCTCGTGGACCATCACGTACGTCCGGCTGTGGCGATCGATCCCGAGCCGACCGAGCCACGGCGCCCAGGCCGGCTCACGGTCCGGCCGCGACGGGCTCATGAGCTCGTAGAAGCGGAGCGGGACGGTCCCGTCGGCGAAGCTGTCGATCTGCCGATCGACGATGCTCGCGTAGCGCGGGTCGCCGGCGGCCGGCGGGCTCGTGTCCGGCGGGGGCGCGACCCCGGCCCGATGGAGATCCGCGACCGTGAACGACATGCCACCGCACAGGCCGTTGGCCGCGTCCCCGATCGTCAGCGTGGCGATGCCACCGAGCCGGAACTCCTTCATCGGCGTGTGCGGGAAGGCGTTGGCGAAGTGCAGCCCGCCGGTCGACGGGGCGAAACCGGGGACGCGGACGCTGATCATCCGAGCGACCCGCCGAGCGCGCGCCCGCGCCTGCTGCGCCGCCCGGTCCCGGAGGCTCGATGTCCCGAGCCGGGCGCGGACGGTCGGTCCACCGGGTGGGCCAGCGGCACCCGGCGGCGGGCCATCCTCGATCCCTCGACCGGGCGCATCGGATCCCCCTCCTTCGGCCCATCCAACACCCACCGGAGGTGGAATGCAAGTAGGCAACTCTCGATACCCGGCGAGGCCCGCGCGGATCCGCCCCAGGTCGCCGGCGGAGCGAGTCCCTCCATCTCGAGGGCGGCCTCCGCGCCTGACATGTCGCGGTCCACCATCCATCTCGCCCGTCCTCGTTCGGGCTCGCGCCGCCGAGGGGTCCCTGAGCCCGCGGATCCGCCACCCCGTCCCTTCGGGTGGGAGGGTCGTCGCATCGAACGTGCCGACCGGCCCTAGCGAGCCCGCCGCTCGGCGACCGAGCATGCCTCTCTTCCGCCTGCGCGAAGGAGGAGCCCAGTGGCCGATCTGTCGACCGTCTTCACGGGCATTCGCTTCGAGAACCCGTTCATGCTCGCGTCGGCGCCACCGACCGAGTCCGAGTCGAACATCATGCGGGCCTACGAGGCGGGCTGGGGCGGCGTCGTCACCAAGACGATCGGCCTGCATCCGGTCGTCAACGTCCGAGGCCCCAAGACGAAGTTCCTGCGCGCCGACAACGGCGGGACCCGGCTGTCGATGGCCAAGCGCCCCGACTCCACCCTGATGGCGTCGTGGAACTGGGAGCTGATCTCGGACAAGCCGCTCGACTGGTGGATCCCGCGCCTGACCGCGATCAAGAAGGCCCATCCGACGAAGGTGCTCGTCGCCTCGATCATGGCCGGCTCGGGCAGCGACAAGGAGCTCGAGAACTGGCAGATCCTGACCGAGGCGGTCCAGGCGGCGGGGGTCGACGCCATCGAGCTGAACTTCTCGTGCCCGCACATGGACCG
>JAPVSP010000312.1:0-1963 GCA_047519685.1 Chloroflexota bacterium | reverse complement strand
CGGGCCTTCTGCCGCGCGCCAAGGGCATCTATCACGTCGGCTGCACCGACTACCCTGACCCTACCTACCCATGACCTTGGAGCTGGGGCAGCTGGCTGCCTGTCAACACGAAGGCTGTCATGCAGCGAGCCATACTCTACTCGGGAGTGGGCCTTTCGCCAAGGGTTTTCGACACGGGAACGGTATAAATCTCTTAACCTTCCTGCCAGGACCGTTGCAGCCGGCTACCGCTCGGTGACCCTGACCGTCGTCATCGCGACCGGGTCGAGCGGGCGGTCGCCCGGGCCCGTGGGCCCCGCCGCGATCGCGTCGACGACGTCCATCCCCTTGGTGACCAGTCCGAAGATCGTGTAGCTCTTGGGGAGTCGCCCCGCCAGGTCGTCGAGGCAGACGAAGAACTGGCTGCCGTTCGTGTTCGGGCCGGCGTTGGCCATCGCGAGCGTCCCTCGCTGGTAGTCGCCCGGGAACGGCTCGTCGGGGAACGAGTAGCCCGGCCCGCCGCGCCCGGTCCCGGTCGGGTCGCCACCCTGGATGACGAAGCCGGGGACGATGCGGTGGAAGATGACGCCGTCGTAGAAGCCCTTCTCGGCCAGGTCGAGGAAGTTGCCGGCCGCCTTCGGGGCGCCCTCGGTGAAGATGTCGACCTCGATGTCGCCCTTGGTCGTGCCGATCGTGGCGTGGGCCATGGTCGCGGCTCCTTCGCTGCTAGGGGTTGCTGACGGTCACCCGGTCCATCCCGACCGGCTGGAGCGCGGCGTTCTCCTGGCCGCCACTGTTGGGCATCGCGGCGATGGCATCGACGACGTCCATCCCGGCCGTCACGTGGCCGAAGACCGAGTAGCTCGGGGCGAGCCGTGAGCTGAGATCGGCCAGGCAGATGAAGAACTGGCTGCCGTTGGTGTTCGCCCCGGAGTTCGCCATCGCGACGGTCCCGCGCGCGTACGGGACGGTCACGGGGTCGTCCGGGAACGTGTAGCCCGGCCCGCCCCGTCCCACGGCCGGCGACTGGAGGCCGGGCAGGCGGCCGAACTGGCCGTCGCCGCCCTGGATGACGAATCCCGGGACGAGCCGATGGAAGACCACGCCGTCGTAGTAGCCACAGGCGGCGAGCGCGATGAAGTTGCCGGCCGCGTTCGGCCCGAGCGACCCCTCGACCTTGATGACGATGTCGCCCTTCGCGGTGTGGATCGTCACGGTGCGCGTCTGGCCGGCGGGGAGCGCGGCCGGCTGGCTCGTCGGGCAGCCCGACGCGCTCGGTGCCCCGGCGGATCCGCCGGGAGCCTTCTCGCTCGGGGCGACGCTCGGGTTCGGGCTGGTCGCCGCGGAGGGTGCGGCGGTCGCCGAGGTCGAGCACGCCGCGAGGAGCGTCGCTGCGACGAGCAGCGGGCCGAGGCGGGTCAGGGAACGGGCGAGGATCATGCGGCAGCCTCCAGGGCGGCAGGCAGGTCGAGCGCCCCCGAGAGGAGGGGCTCGCCGAGGATGACGCCCGCGACCCCGGCGTCCCGGAAGCGGGCGATGGTGGGGAGGTCGGCGATGCCGCCGGCGACGAGGACCTCGACATCGTTCACCCGGGTCAGTGCCGCGAGTCGGTCGAGATCCGGCGCCCCGCCGGCATGGCTCAGCACGAAGCGCCGGACGCCCGCCCCGGCCAGCTCGGCGACGAGCTCGTCGAGTCCGGGCGCCAGGCTGCGCCGCCACGGGAAGGCCGCCAGCCGCTCGGGGCGCGGGTCGAGCCCGACGGCGAGCCAGTCGCCGGCCACGGCAAGGCAGTCGCGCAGGACCCTGGGCCGGTCGGCGACCGCCAGCGACACGACCACCCGGGTGGCGCCCGCGGCGAAGGCCAGGCGGATCGCGTCGGCCTCCTCGAGCCCACCGGCGAGCTGGAGCGGCACGGCGATGCGCGACGCCACGGCGCCGACCGCCTCGAGGTTGGCCGGGGCGCCGGCCCGGGCCCCGTCGAAGT
>JAPVSP010000311.1:0-8143 GCA_047519685.1 Chloroflexota bacterium | reverse complement strand
GTGCGATCGCCTGGAGCTACGACCTGCTCGAGCCCGGCGAGCGCAGCCTGTTCGAACGGCTGTCGGTGTTCGCGGGTGGCTGGACGCTCGGGGCGGCCGAGGCGGTCGTCGATCCCGAGCGATCGCTCGGCGTGGACATCCTCGACGGACTCGAGTCGCTCGCGGACAAGAGCCTCATCCGGCCGCGCGACACGGGTGACCGGGAGCCGCACTTCCGCATGCTCCAGGTCATCCGGGAGTTCGGCGCCGAGCGTCTCGCCGCGTCCGCCGAGGACCGGGCGACCCGAGACCGCCACCTGGCGTTCTTCGCGGAGCTCGCCCGCGTCGCCGAGCCCGAGCTGGTCGGCCGGGCGGCCGGCGCGTGGCTCGACCGGCTGGAGCTCGAGCACGACAACATCCGGGCCGCCCTGCGCTGGGCGCTCGAGGCCGGCCAGGTCGAGACCGGCCTGACGATGGCCGGGCGGCTCTGGCGGTTCTGGCACCAGCGCGGACACCTCGGCGAAGGGCTGGCGATGACTCGCGAGCTGCTCGCCTGTCCCGACGGCACGGCGCCGACGCCCGGCCGCGCCAAGGCGCTCAATGGCGCCGGAGGGCTGGCCTACTGGGAGAACGACTTCCCGACCGCGCAGGCCTACTACGAGGAGCACCTCGACCTCGTCCGGCGGCTCGACGACCGGGCCGGGATGAGCGAGGCGCTGCTCAACCTGGGCTTCATGGCGGCGATCCCCCGGGACTTCGACGCGGCGATCGGGTACTACACGGAGAGCGCCGAGCTGGCTCGCTCGCTCGGCGACCGGAGCGTCGAGGTCGCCGCGATGTCGGGCCTGGGCCTCATCTACAGCCTCTCCGGTGACCTCGAGCGCGCCCGGGATACGGTCGAGCACAGCCTGGTCCTGGCGGACGAGATCGGCGATCGCTTCCGGAGCGCCAGCAGCCGGGGAGTCCTGGCAAGGATCCACCTGGCCGCGGGGAGGCTGGAGGACGCTCGGCGCACCGCCGCCCGGTCCCTCGCCCTGTTCGGCGAGGTCCGGGACACGAGCGGGGTCGCGATGGAGCTGTGGGACATGGCCGAGGTGGCCATCCGGGAGGACCGGCCGACCCGCGCCCTCGTCCTCGCCGGCGCGACGATGGCCGTCCGGCAGCGGCTGGAGGGCGGGGCGCCGACCGCGCTGACCCAGACCCTCGACGTCGAGCGCCTCGCCCGCGAGCGCCTGGACCCGGCCGCGGCCGATGCGGCCTGGGAGGTGGGGTCGAGGCTGCCCCTCGAGGTCGCCGTCGCGTTCGGCGTCGGGGACGACGAGCTGCCGGCCTCCGCCGCGCCGGCGAGCCCGACCTCCGCTTCGCCGCGAGCGGGCAGCGAGGGGTCCGGCGCGGTCGTAGGATGAGCGCGATGCCCGCGCTCGCCGGACCGCCCCAACCGCCCTCCCGGGCCGCTCTGGCCGGCGTCGACGATGCGGGCGTGCCGGCCCTCCGGGTCCTCCCCGACGGGGTCGCGACGGTCGAGGGCGACCCCGGGGCGGTCATCCTCACCTGCGCGAACTGCGGGAGCCGGCTGGTCGAGCGTCGCTGCAAGCTCATCTGCCGCTGCGGGTACTTCCTCAGCTGCTCCGACCACTACTGATCCCGGCCCCCGGGACCCGGCGATCCCGGACGCCGGGGCTCGCCGGTCGTCCGGCCCGGGGGACGACCGCCTCCAGGAGCCGTCATGTCGAGCATCGAGCCCATCGTCCTGGCGGTCGAGACCCCCGCGTCGCCCGACGACGCCTGGCACGCCCTGACCGACCCGGTCGTTGTGGCGGACTGGTTCACGGAGGCCTCCCCCCTCGGCCCGGTCGGCGCCCCGTACCGTCTGGATTTCGGCGACGGCTCGGTCATCCTGGGCACGGTCCGATCGCTCGTCCCCGGCCGATCCTTCTCGCACGGCTGGGCGTGGGCGGCCGAGCCCCCCGGTCCCGAGACGCTCGTGACCTGGAGCGTCGATCCGCTGCCCGAGGGCGGCTGCCGGGTCACCCTCCGCCATGACGGCTGGGAGGAGGCCGGCCTGGATGCGGTCGCCCGCGACGATCACGCCGGCTACTGGGAGGCCTACCTCGCCGACCTGCGCGACCTGCTCGCCGGCGAGGCCGGCGACGGCGCGTAGGCTCCCGGGCGGCGCGTGGCCCGGCTCGGCGCCTACGTCCGGAGCTTCAGCGGGTTCGAGCGCGACGCCCGGATCTTCCTGCTGACGACGTTCGTCGCGGGCGCGGCGATCAGCCTCTACTGGATCGACTTCTACCTGTACCTCGACTCGCTGGGCATCTCCAACGCCGTCATCGGGGTGGTCGGGACCGTCGCCAACCTCGCCTCGGCGGTCGTGTCGTTCCCGGCCAGCGCGCTCTCGGACCGGTTCGGCCGCCGGGCGCTCCTCGGCGCGGGGATCGTCCTCATGGGCGTGGCGACGGTCGGCTTCATCCTGACCTCGTCCGTCGTCCTCCTCGGCCTGCTGGCGGGCGTGTACGCCATCGGGCAGCAGATGTTCTTCGTCGTCCAGTCGCCGTACATGGCCGAGCACAGCCGCCCCGAGCACCGCAACGAGCTCTTCTCGCTGCAGTTCGCCATCTCGAACGTGACGAACGTCATCGGGGCGCTGGCCGGCGGCGCGGTGGCCGCAGGGGTCGCTGCCGCCGCGGGACTCGCGCCGAACGGGCCGGGGACGTACCGGGTCATACTCGTCCTCATGGCCCTGCTGTTCGTCGGCGGGCTGGCCACGCTGGCGCCCCTGGCCGACGATCGGCCGCGGCGCCGGCGGCTCCCGCCGCCGCACCTCATCGGGGAGCCGGCGGCCTTCCCGCTGCCGCCTCGGCCCGCGCTGTCGGCCGGGCGTCTCGGGATCGTGGTGGTCGATCGGCGCCGGTTCGCACGGCTCGTCCTGCCGGGCTTCCTCATCTCCATGGGCGCCGGTCAGGTCATCCCGTATCTCAACCTGTTCATCGAGACCAGGTTCCAGCTCGACCTGGCCGGGCTCAACGCCGTCTTCGCGGTGACGAGCCTGGGAACGGTCGTCGCGATCCTCCTGCAGCCGGCGTTGGCCCGGCGGCTCGGCAAGGTCGCCTCGGTGGTCGTCGTCCAGGGCGCCAGCATCCCGTTCCTCGTCGTGCTGGGCTTCTCGCCGATCCTCTGGACGGTGATCATCGCGATGGCCGTCCGCAACTCGCTGATGAACGCCGGGAACCCCATCCAGAACGCGTTCGCGATGGAGCACGTCCACCCGTCCGAGCGGGCGACCCTGGCGGCGGCGCAGAGCCAGCTCTGGTCGCTCGGCTGGGTCATCGCCGGCCCGTACTACAGCCTGCTCCAGGCCAGCCTGGGGTTCACCGCCGGCTATACCGTGGACTTCATCACGATCATCGTCCTCTACACGCTCGGCACTGGCCTGTACTGGCACTGGTTCCACGGGGCCGAGGCGCGCGACCGTCGCGAGCTCGAGCCCGCGGCCGCGTAGGCGGGCCGGGACCGACGCTGCCGCCCGCCTCGCCGCCTGGGCGTCTCCGCGCGGCCCGACGACGAGCGGCTAGACTGCCCCCATGACCGCCGAGCCGACCAAGCCTGAGGGCGGCGCGCCCGCCCGGGAGCGGACCGGGATCCCGCGCAATCCCGGCCGTCACGAGCTCGGGATGAAGGCGACGCTGCTGTTCCCCGACCGCGAGGTCGTCGAGCGCTACTACGTCCCGTTGATCTACACCGCCTGCCGGACCTGCTATTCGGAGCTCGAGCCGGACGAGATCTTCCGGCGGGCGGTCGACGGCGAGATCGACCGGGCGAAGATGCAGAAGCTCATCAGCGGGGTGATCGAGTCGGGCCATGGCAGCACCATCGAGCACATCGTCTTCACCTTCGGCATCAGCGGTGTGAGCCGAACGCTGAGCCACCAGCTCGTCCGCCATCGGGCCGGCGTCGCGTTCGACCAGCAGAGCCAGCGGTACGTGAAGTTCAAGGGCGCCTCCACGATGCTGCCGGCGACGATCGCCGACGGCGACCCTCGGCTCCGGGAGCGTTTCGAGGCGCAGATCGACGGCTCGCTCGGGCTCTACGGCGAGCTGCTGGCCGCCGGCGTGCCGGGCGAGGACGCCCGCTTCGTCTTCCCGAACGCGACCCGCACGAACCTGGTCATGACGACGAACCTGCGGGCTCTGATCCACATGTCCGGCCTGCGCCTGTGCACGATGGCCCAGTGGGAGATCCGGCGGCTCTTCCAGCTCATCCGCCACGAGGTCTTCTCGGTCAGCCCGTTCCTCGGCTCGTTCCTCGCCCCGAAGTGCGTGCCGCTGGGCTACTGCGACGAGATGGGCAATCGCGACGGTCACTGCCCGATCCGGCCGCACAAGGACACGGTCCTCGCCGCCTGGGCCGAGAAGGCGAAGGTCGCGCGGGCCGCGGGCCGCGACCTGCCGGTCGCCTGAGCGCGCCGGGCGTCTCTCGACGCGTGTGTTAGGGAAGCGTACGACGGCGACCTCGGACGGCCACCCGCCGGTCCCCAGCCCGGAGGAGCGCCGGGCGTTCCTCGACCTGCGCCGTCGCGTCACCCGCGAACGCTTCGACACGCGCTTCGCCGAGGGCTACGACGAGGAGTGGGGGGCGATCTCGCCCTCGCATGAGGCGATGCTCCTGCGCCTCCTGGCCGCGACGAGGCCCGGCGGCGAGGTGCTGGATGCGCCGTGCGGAACGGGGAAGTACTGGGCCACGATCCTCGCCTCGGGGCGGCGCCTCGCCGGGATCGACCAGTCCGCCGGCATGCTATCCCAGGCGGCCCGTCGGTTCCCGGACGTCCCGACCCGGCACCTCGCGCTCCAGGACCTCGACGACCACGAGCGGTTCGACGCCGTCATCTGCGTCGACGCCCTGGAGTACGTCGGTCCCGAGGACTGGCCGGGCGTGGTGCGGCGGCTGTGCGACGCCGCGAAGCCAGGGGCGCCGATCTACCTGACCGTGGAGTCCTTCGATCCGCGCGACCCGGACGCCGGTGGGGTCGACCTGTCGGAGGCCGTGGCGGTCGCCCGGCGCCGCGGCGAACCCGTCGTGGACGGCGAGCACCTCGGCGAGGACGGCGGCTACCACTACTACCCCGAGCGGGTGCAGGTCCTCGCCTGGCTGGATGGTGCCGGGGTGGCGGTCGACGAGATCCTCGAGGGCGACGGCTACCTCCATGTGCTCGGCCGCCGGCTCGACCCGGTCGGCCGGGACCCGGAGGGCTGACCGTGGGCCGCCCCGCGCGGCGCGTCGATGTGGCTCCCGATGGCAGGCCGATCGATCAGGCCGTGACGCCCGGCAGGTCCACGACGAAGCGCCGGATGACCCGGGCGAGCCGCGGGCCCGCCTCCGCTCCGGCGGCCAGGACCTCCTGGTGGCTCAGCGGTCCTGCCGAGTAGCCGGCGCCAAGGTTCGTCACCAGGGACACCCCGCAGAGCTCGATCCCCGCCCAGCGAGCGGCGATCGCCTCGAGCACGGTGGACATCCCGACGGCGTCCGCCCCGAGCGCCCGGAGCATCCGGACCTCAGCCGGCGTCTCGTACGACGGCCCGAGCAGGCCCGCGTAGACGCCCTCCTCCAGGGCGATCCCCTCGGCTCGGCCCGCCGCGTGGAGCCGCTCGCGCAGCCGCCGGCTCCACGCTTCCGAGAGGTCCGGGAAGCGCGGCCCGAGCTCGTCGGCATTCGGGCCGAGCAGCGGCGTCCGGCCGGTGAGGTTGAGATGGTCGGCGATGACCATCAGCGTCCCGGGCCCGTAGCCGGGGTTCACCCCGCCCGCGGCGTTGGTCAGGACGACGACGCCGGCGCCGAGGCGGCCCATCAGGAGGACGGGCTGGACGACCAGGCCGGGATCGTTGCCCTCGTAGAGGTGCAGGCGGCCCTGGAGCAGGACGACCGGGACCCCGGCGAGGCGGCCGAGCACGAGCCGGCCGAGGTGCCCGGGAGCGGTGGCGGCGGGCCAGCCGGGGAGCTCGGAGAACGGGATCGCGACGGGGTCGGCGAGGTCGTCGGCGAGGCCGCCCAACCCCGATCCGAGGACGATCCCGACGGCGGGCCGGAGAGCGGTCCGAGCCTGGACCGCGGACTCGAGGGCCGCCAGGCGGGTCGGCTGCTCGGTCGGCGGGACGCGACGGCCCGGGTCCCCGATCGGGGCCGGCTCAGGCGACATGGAGGCCTCCACGCGTCCGGGAAGGCGGGATCGGAACGGTCCCGACGCTTCATCCGCCCGACGGGGGTACCGACACCGGGATGCCGGTCGCGCCCCGTCGAGCGGCTGCCCGAGGCGGACCCTCGCGGGCCGCGCGCCGGACAACGAAGCGCCCGAAGGAACCTCAGCGGAGCGAAGGTGCCGTTGATGTGATCGCCGACTCCTCCGGTCCATCGGAACGCGCTTGATGTGATCGCCTGCGTCCCGGACCCGAAGCTCGACCGTTGAGGTGATCGCCGGTGTCGCTTCGAGGACCGTGGCCCCTTCGGGCAACGACTACGCTACCGGCCGGTCCCGCCCGGGGCAAGGCGGTTATCCACGAACTCGACCCGGGCCGCCGGATCCTGTCCACGAATCCCGGATGACTGTGGACGGGCTGTGGACGGGCGCCGCATGCCCCGCCCGCGGCGGTCGATCGACTGGATCCCATCGTTGATCCGGAACCCTCGATGCGAGCGCGGCGCAGGACCTCGCGGCCACGCCGGGCCGGCGCCTCACCCGCCGATGGCGAACATCTCCACCTTCGGGAGGGCGCGGGTCGCCCCGGTCCGGAGCTCGGAGTAGCGGTCGGCGCGGGCGCGCCACACGGAGGCGAGGTGCGCCGTCAGCTCGTCGTCGGACGCCCCGGCGCGAAGCCGGTCCCGGACGTCGTGGCCGTCGACGGCGAAGAGGCAGGTGTACAGGCGGCCGTCCGCTGACAGGCGGAGGCGCGTGCAGTCGCCGCAGAACGGCTGGCTCACGGACGCGATGATCCCGATCTCGCCGCTGTCGTCGACATAGCGCCAGCGGTTCGCGACCTCACCCGGATAGCGGGGCGGCAGCGGCTCGAGCGGGAGCTCCGCGGAGATACGCTCCAGGATCTCCGACGACGGAACGACCTCGTCCAGGCGCCAGCCGTTCGAGTGGCCGACGTCCATGTACTCGATGAAGCGGAGGATGAGCCCCTCGGCACGAGCCCAGCGCGCCAGAGGCAGGATCGAGGCCTCGTTAAGCCCGCGCTTCACGACGGTGTTGACCTTGATCGTGGCCAGGCCCGCGTCGCGCGCCGCGGCGATCCCATCGAGCACCCTGGTCACCGGGAAGTCGACGCCGTTCATCGACCGGAAGACCGCATCGTCCAGCGAGTCGAGGCTGACGGTGATCCGGCCGAGGCCCGCCGCCCGGAGGGGTGCCGCGAGCGGACGCAGCGCGGCGCCGTTGGTCGTCAGGGTCAGGTCGGTGGGGCGACCGTCCGGCGTCCGGAGCTCGGCCAGCATCGCGATCAGGTCGGGCAGGTCGCGCCGGACAAGGGGCTCGCCGCCGGTGATGCGAAGCTTCTCCACCCCGAGCCCCACGAGCAGGCGGGCGACGCGGGCGATCTCCTCGAAGGACAGCACCTGCCCACGAGGGAGGAACGGGAAATCCCGCCCGTAGACCTCCTTCGGCATGCAGTAGACGCAGCGGAAGTTGCAGCGGTCGGTGACGGAGATCCGGAGATCCCGGAGCGGCCGGCCCAGGCGATCCATGGGACGGTCCGGGGCGCCGAGCGAGACAGCCATGGGCGCCTCCCCGGCCGAGGGCCGGGGCGTGACGGTCGAGGGGACGGTCGGCTCCACGGGGGCCATGGTACTCGGGTGCCGGAGGATGGGCCCGTGAGGCGGGCCCGGGACCGGGCGCGCGATGAGCGTCCTTTCGTGCGGCCGGCCGCCTCCGGACGGCGGCGCCGAGGCCTGGCGAGCCCCTCCGCATCGGTCGGGGCGGTACCACCGGGCGCCCCTCGTGGTACATCCGTCCGACTCGTACCGCACCGGACCCGTCTCCTAGCATGCGGAAGGCCCCGGGATTCCCCACCCCTGGCGACGTGGAGAGGACCATTCGGATGGCGAGCACGGAAACCCGCACCGGCTTCAGGCTCCCGTGGAGCTCGGACTCCTCCGCCGAGGCGACGTCGCG
>JAPVSP010000310.1:0-1869 GCA_047519685.1 Chloroflexota bacterium | reverse complement strand
TTCCCGGTGGCCCTCGCGGAGACCCGCTCTGGCGACGTCGTGGTGGAGACGTACATCGCCGGCAGCGACTACCGCGTCCTGGTCATCGGCGGGAAGGTCGCCGCGGTCGCCCAGCGCGTGCCGGCCTCGATCACCGGCGATGGCAGCCACACGATCCGGGAGCTCGTGGATATCGCGAACCAGGACCCACGCCGGGGCATCGGCCACGAGAAAGTGCTGACTCGGATCCGCGTCGACGAGGCCGCCGAAGCCCTCGTCCGGGCCCAGGGCCGTGGGCTCGACGACGTCCCGCCGGCGGGGAGCTGGGTGAAGCTCGCCCTGACCGGCAACATGTCGACCGGGGGCACGTCGATCGACCGGACGATGGAGGCGCACCCCGACAACCTCGAGATCGCCGAGACGGCCGCGCGGATCGTCGGCCTCGACGTCGCCGGCATCGACTTCATCTGCCCCGACATCGCCACGCCGGTCCGCGAGACGGGCGGCGCGATCGTCGAGGTGAATGCGGCGCCCGGCTTCCGGATGCACACCCACCCGACCGAGGGCGAGCCGCAGTACGTCGCGAAGCCCGTCATCGACCTGCTCTTCCCGCCGGGGACCCCGTCCCGGATCCCGATCGTCGCGGTGACCGGCACGAACGGCAAGACGACGACGGTCCGCATGATCAGCCACATCCTCAAGCTGATGGGCCGGCGGGTCGGCATGACCTCGACCGACGGGATCGTCATCGACGGGCGGCTCATCAGGCGCGGCGACATGTCGGGGCCCCGCTCGGCCCAGATGGTGCTCCAGAACCCCACCGTGGACACGGCGGTCTTCGAGGTCGCGCGCGGTGGCATCCTGCGCGAGGGCCTGGGCTACGACCGCAACGACGTGGCGGTCGTGACGAACATCAGCGCCGATCACCTGGGGTTGGGCGGGATCGAGTCGCTCGGCCAGCTGGCGAACGTCAAGGCCGTCCTCGTGGAGGCCGTGCCCGGGTCCGGCACGGCCGTGCTCAACGCGGACGACTCGCTGGTGGCCCGGATGGCCCGCCACTGCGCGGGGCGGATCGTCTACTTCACGCGATCGACGACGAAGGGCGAGGACGGCTACGACCGGGTCGACGGGCACCTGGGCCGGGGCGGGGCCGCCTTCTGCCTCCAGCCGACGCCCGAGGGCGAGCTGCTCGTCCTCCGTCTCGCCCAGCGGACGATGCCCGTCCTCTACACGCACCTCATCCCGGCGACGTTCGGCGGCCGCGCCCGGATGAACGTGGCCAACGCGCTCGCGGCGGCGGCTGCGGCGTGGGCCGCCGGCGCGCACCTCCACGACATCCGGCAGGGCCTGCGGACGTTCACGACGTCGTTCTTCCAGGCCCCGGGCCGGCTCAACCTGCTCGACGTCGGCGGCGTCCGCGTCGTCATCGACTACTGCCACAACGTCGACGGCATGCGCAACCTGGCCGACTTCGTGAACCGGATGATGGCCGAGCCGGACGGAGGGCCGACCCGCCGCGCGGCTCCGGCCGACGGGAACGGGGCCCGGCAGGGTCGGGCGATCGGCGTCATCGGCATCCCGGGCGACCGCCGCGACGAGGACCAGGCCGACTACGGCGAGATCGCCGCGGCGGCGTTCGACGAGCTCCTCGTCCGCGAGGACAAGCATCTCCGCGGCCGCTCGCCGGGCGAGAGCGCCGCCAACGTCATCGCCGGGACGAAACGGGCCCGGGCGGGGGGTCGCGCCCGGGTGACGAGGGCGGAGACCATCCTCGCCGAGCTGCCCGCGGTGCGGGCGGCGCTCAGGCGCGCCGCGCCCGGCGACCTCGTCGTGCTGTGCGTCGACGACGCCGTGGGGGTCTACCGCGAGGCGATGTCGATGGCCGGCGCG
>JAPVSP010000309.1:0-4274 GCA_047519685.1 Chloroflexota bacterium | reverse complement strand
GGGCGCCCACCGCCGCGGCACCGGTTTGCCGGATGTCATCGACCCTGCTACCATCCGCCCGTTTGCAGAGGTATAGGTAACCCAAGTATCAGTTCGTGTCGGAGGACCGAGTGCCGCTCGCGCGGGAGATGAGGCAACAGGTGATGACGGAGTACGCCCTCGGTGAGGGCGATACCGGCTCGCCCGAGGTCCAGGTCGCGCTCCTCACGGAGCGGATCAAGGGCCTGACGGAGCACCTGAAGCGTTTCCCGAAGGACAATCATTCGCGCCGCGGCCTCCTCAAGCTCGTGGGCCAGCGCCGTCGCCTTCTGGCGTACCTGATCAAGAAGGACAACGCGCGCTACCGGACCGTCATCGCACGGCTCGGACTTCGCCGCTAGCGCTCGCCGCCCCCCGGACCTCGGGCACCGCCCGGGGTCCGATCGCATCGGGCGCATCGGCCGGGCCCCGCGCACCGGGTCGTCTCCTCCTCCACGGCTAGGAGGATCGAACCCCCGTGTCTCACGTCTTCGAGACGCAGTTCGGTGGTCGGACGCTGACCATCGAGACCGGCAAGCTCGCCATGCTCGCCGGCGGCTCCGTCACCATCCGTTATGGCGACACCATGGTGCTCGGCACGGCCAATCGCTCCGAGCCGCGGCCGGGCCTCGACTTCTTCCCGCTCACGGTCGACTTCGAGGAGCGGATGTACGCCGCGGGCAAGATCCCGGGCGGCTTCATCAAGCGCGAGTCGCGCCCGTCCGAGGCCGCGATCCTGGCCGCCCGACTGACGGACCGTCCGATCCGACCGCTCTTCCCCGAGGGCTACAAGGACGACGTCCAGGTCGTCATCACCGTCCTGTCGACGGACCAGGAGAACGATCCTGACGTCATCGGGACGGTCGCGGCCTCGGCCGCGCTGACGATCAGCGAGATCCCCTTCCAGGGGCCCATCGGCGCGGTCCGCGTCGGCCGGATCGGCGGCAAGCTCGTGGTCAACCCGACGATCAGCCAGCTGGCCGATTCGGAGCTCGACCTCGTCGTCGCCGGGACCCGCGACGCGATCATGATGGTCGAGGCCGGCTCGAAGATCCTGCCCGAGGACGTGATGGCCGAGGCCATCCTGTTCGGCCATCGGTCGCTCCAGCCGCTCATCGATCTCCAGGAGGAGCTCCAGCGGGCGGTCGGCAAGACGAAGGTCGTGCCGTACCTGGAGCCGGGCACGGGCTCCGTGCTCGACTTCGTCAAGGCGGTCGAGGCAGGTCGGGAGTTCGTCGTCGTCGACGTCGAGACCACCGGCACCGATCCCAAGCTCTCCGAGCTGGTCGAGATCGCCGCGGTCCGGATCCAGGGCGGAGCCGTCACCGACCGATGGTCGACCTTCGTCGACCCAGGCCGGTCGATCGTCGGCCACCAGATGCACGGCATCACGGACGCGGACGTCCGCGGCGCGCCGAGCCCGAAGGCGGCCGCCGAGACCTTCCTGGCGTTCGCCGGCCACGCACTGATCGTCGGCCACTCGGTCGGCTTCGACCTGGCGTTCATCGAGGCCGCCCGTGGCGATGGCTATCGCTTCGAGGCCGGCCGCTACCTCGATACGTTGATCCTTGCCCGCGACACGATGCCCGCGGCCGAGTCCTATCGGCTCGGTGACCTGGCCCGGTTCTACGGGATCGAGCTCGAGGCGGCCCACCGCGCGCTGCCCGATGCCGAGGCGACCGCGGCCCTGCTCCTCCGCTTCGCCGAGGACCTGCCGACCCGCCTCTCGACGCTCGAGGACGGGATCGCCGCCTCGATCCGCGCCCGGCGGACCGGCGGCGACGGCGACGGTCTCCTCGAGGCGGCGCGCCGCCAGGCGCGTCTGAGCAAGAGCCTGTTCGGGCTCGTCCACAAGAAGACCGTCCGTCGGCTCGTGCTCGACGAGGGCGTCCGGATGGACGGCCGCGGGATCGACGACATCCGGCCGATCTCGGTCGAGGTCGGGCTGCTTCCTCGCGCCCACGGCTCCGGCCTGTTCACCCGCGGCCAGACGCAGGCGCTCACGATCGCGACGCTCGGCCCGTCCTCGGACGTCCAGCGGATCGACACGATCAGCCCGGAGACCGAGAAGCGCTACCTCCACCACTACAACATGCCGCCCTACAGCACCGGCGAGAACAAGCCGATGCGCGGGCCCGGCCGCCGCGAGATCGGCCACGGCAATCTCGCGGAGCGGGCGCTCCTCCCGGTGCTTCCGGACCCCGAGGAGTTCCCCTACGTCATCCGGCTCGTCTCGGAATGCGTGACCTCGAACGGCTCGACGTCCATGGCGTCGACGTGCGGCTCGACGCTCGCGCTCATGGACGCCGGCGTGCCGATCAAGGCGCCGGTCGCCGGTGCCGCCATGGGCCTGATCACGGAGCCCGAGACCGGCCGGTTCGCCGTCCTCACCGACATCCTCGGCAAGGAGGATGCCTTCGGCGACATGGACTTCAAGGTGACCGGGACGCGGGGCGGGATCACCGCCCTGCAGATGGACATCAAGGTCAAGGGGATCACCGAGGCGATCATCCGCGATGGCCTCGCCCGGGCGCTCACGGCCCGCCTGTCCATCCTCGACAGGATGGTCGCCGTGCTGCCCGAGGCGCGGCCGGAGATGAGCGAGTTCGCTCCGCGCATCATCACGATCAAGATCAACCCCGAGAAGATCCGCGACATCATCGGCAAGGGCGGCTCCATGATCCGCAAGATCCAGGAGGAGACCGGCACCGAGATCAACGTCGAGGACGACGGGACCGTCGAGATCGCGGCGGTCTCCGGCGAGAACAGCCGCAAGGCGATCCAGTGGATCGAGAGCCTCACCCGTGAGGTGGAGATCGGCGGGCTCTACCTCGGCAAGGTCACCCGGATCATGCCCTTCGGCTGCTTCGTGGAGATCCTGCCGGGCAAGGAGGGCCTCGTCCGGATCGGCGAGCTGGCCGACTACCACGTCCCGACGGTCGAGGACGTCGTCTCCATCGGGGACGAGGTCATGGTCGTCGTGACCGAGATCGATCGCCAGGGGCGGGTCAACCTCTCGCGCAAGGCGGCCATGCAGCGCCACCTGGCGAAGGAGCCGGTCTGATCGACCCCCACCGGACGGGCTCGCGACCCGCCCGGCCACGTCGCCGCCGATCAGCGCGCCCGTCGGAGTCCGGCGGGTGCGCTGGTATACTCGGCCGGTGCCCTGCCAGATCCTCCTGACAGGAGAACCATGCCTTCCGTGACCCGCGGGCCGCTCACCGTCGCCGTCGTCGGCGCCACGGGCGTGGTCGGCCGGACGATGATCCAGGTGCTCCACGAGCGCCACTTCCCGATGGGGGAGCTGCGCCTGCTGGCATCCGGGCGATCCGCCGGGACGACGCTGACGCTCGAGGGGCGCACCCACGAGGTCGGGGAGGCCCTTCCCGAGGCGTTCGACGGCGTCGACATCGCCCTCTTCTCCGCCGGGGGCGACGTCTCGGCCGCGCTCGCGCCGCTCGCCGCGGCCCGTGGCGCGACGGTCATCGACAACTCCTCGGCCTGGCGGATGGACCCCGCCGTGCCGCTCATCGTGAGCCAGGTCAATCCCGACGATGGTGCGTGGCACGAGGGCATCGTCGCGAACCCGAACTGCTCGACGATGCAGCTCGCCCCGGTGCTCATGGCCCTCCGTGACTCGGTCGGCCTGGAGCGGGTCGTCGTGGACACGTATCAGTCGGTCTCCGGCACCGGGGCCGACGCCCTGGCCGAGCTCGAGGGGCAGGTCCGCGCCCATGCCGCCGGCGCGCCGAAGGTGGCCTCCGTCTACCCACATCCGATCGCCTTCAACGCGCTGCCCGAGATCGACGCCTTCCTCGACAACGGGTACACCAAGGAGGAGTGGAAGGTCGTCGCCGAGAGCCGCAAGATCCTCCACCTCCCGGAACTGCGGGTCTCGTGCACGGCGGTGCGCGTGCCGGTCTTCGTCAGCCACTCCGAGGCCGTCCACGTCGAGACGCGCCAGCCCGTCTCGCCGGGTCGCGCGCGGGAGCTGTTCGCGATGGTCCCGGGCGTGGTCGTCCGTGACGACCCGGCCGACCACGTCTACCCGCTCGCCACCGAGGCCGCCGGCCGCGACGAGATCTTCGTCGGACGCGTCCGGAGCGACGTGTCCGTGCCGGGCGGCCGCGGCCTGGCCTTCTGGGTCGTCAGCGACAACCTGCGCAAGGGTGCGGCGACCAACGCCATCGAGATCGCCGAGCTGCTCGTCCAGCGCGGCTGGGTCCGCGCGGCGTCCGCCCGCGCCGGCACGGCCG
>JAPVSP010000308.1:0-2080 GCA_047519685.1 Chloroflexota bacterium | reverse complement strand
AGCTGGTGGTGGATCGCGCAGTCCGGGCTGGTGGTGCGCCAGCGGACGGTCGGCCAGTTCCTCGTCGCCCGGCTGCGACCGACGACGCCGGCGCGGGCGCTCGCCCTGATGCCCGAAGCGATGCTCGTGGTCGCGGAGGGGGGCACGGTCCCCTGCGTGCAGCCGGTCGAGCGCTGATCACTTCGGCGCCGAACGAGTAGACCCTGCCGGGGCACGCCGAAGGCCACGATCGACGAGCCAGCCCGTGGCCGCCACCCCGAGCAGGAGGGCCGCCGCCGAGGCGTACGTCCAACCGGGCACGTCGGCCACGGGACGTGCGAGCCCCGGGTAGAGGGTCGTGTTCGCGATGGTTGCCGCACCGACGACGGCCACGAGCACGAGCAACTCCCAGGCCTCTCTGACGAGCAGCGCCGCCGCGACCGCGCAGGCGGCGAGGATGAGGACGAAGAACTGCGGGCTGAAGATCTTGTTCGTGAGGAGGAAGACCGCCGGGACGACGGCCGCAAGGCCGACCGCCGACGTTCGGGTGCGCGCGGCTGCGACGAGGGCGATCACGGCGAGCACAGCCAGCGCCTGAAGCGCCATCGCCGCGCCGTTCGACCATGACGGGACGATCGCCGGCCCGTAGTAATGGCGGGCAGGCCTGCCGAGGCCGAGCAGGCGAAGCGGGAGGTACGGAAGCGACTCGCCGGTGATCGACCGAGCGCTCTGCGCCGTGTAGGGGGCCAACGCCTCGTGCGGTCGCAGGAGAAGGAGCGGGATGGTCACCAGCAGGACGGGGATCGCGAACCCGAGCACGTGCGCTCCTGCCGACCTGCGACGCCCGGAGGCGAGGAGCCAGAGGCCGAGGGCGACGGCGGTCAGCGCAGGAGTCCACTTCACGACCGCGCCGAGCCCGAGCGCCCACCCTGCTCCGTGCCAGCGGCCGCGGTTCGCGAGTGCGAGGCCGACGACGAGCGCCGCGGTGGGGACGAGATCGAAGCGGAACTCCCAGAAGAACGTGTTCAGCGGCCAGAACGCGACGAACGCGGCGATCCACGGGCTCCAGCGAGTGCGAAGAGTCCAGATCCCGAGGACGCTCAGAAGCTGGAACGGGACCATGGCGAACGCGCTCGATGTGCGAGTTGCCCCGGCTCCGGCCCAGGTCTCGAAGGCGAAGAGGGCGACCGCGCCGGATGGATACGGCGAGTGGGGGTAGTCGCCGTGAAGCAGTGCGTGGCCCTCCCTCGTGTAGACGAGCTGCGTACCGGGATCGCCGTTGAAGCCCACGTGGATGTGGACGGCGATCCACGCGAGCTGGAAGGCGAGCCCGAGTGCGAGGAGCGGCGCGAGCCTGAGCCCGTCTCTGCGCTGCCAGGCGAGGAGCAGCGCCGGCGCGGCGATCCCCGCCTCGATCAGGGGCCACGCCAGTCCCCGGTCCAGCTTCTGCCACTCGCCTGCGAGCAGGACGGCCGCGGCCGTCGCCAGCGGGGCATGGGGATCGACGAGGACGAGCTCCCGAAGCAGCCGCGTGGGGCGGCGCCGGTGGAGCCCGGGGACGGACGTCACGAGGGGCGGGCGCGCCAGCACGGTCGAACGGCAGATCCGCACCGGGCCGACCGTTGCCATCGGTAATGCCCCGCAGGCTGTCCGGCGGCCGACCGGGCTCAGCGCGTGACGCGAACTGCGGCGGTGAAGACGTCGAGCTTGTGCAGGCTGCCGTTCGGGTTCGTGCCGGTGCTGTTCGAGTTGTCGGCCCAGGCGGGATGGGCCACGCCGCCGAAGAACGCGAGACCCGTGTAGTCGCCGTAGTCGATCCCGTTGCCGGAATCGTGGGAGTTCGAGGTTCCGGCGCTGATCCGGACGTTCGGCGTGAAGGTCGCGCCGCCGTCGGTGCTGAAGCTGCCCCAGAGCTGCGCGTCGTCGTTGGGCGCCCCGTCGGTGTCGCCGGGGCCGCCGGCTCCGAGGTCGTTCCTCGCGTCGTACCAGATGACGGCGAGGTTCCCGGTCGTCGGATCGAGGGAGATCTTCGGCAGGAACTGGCTGTTCGAGCCGTTATCGTCGTTGACCCGGACCCCCGAGCTCCACGTGGCGCCGCCGT
>JAPVSP010000307.1:0-3070 GCA_047519685.1 Chloroflexota bacterium | reverse complement strand
CTGGCGCGCGCCTGGAGGCCGAGGCCGGCTCGGGAGGCGACGACTAGCCGATGGATGTCGTCCTCGTCGGCCTCCCGGGATCGGGCAAGACGGCGGTGGGTCGCCGGCTGGCCCGGCGGCACGAGGCCGAGTTCGTCGACCTCGACGAGGTCATCGAGCGCGACGGACGAGCGGCCATCCCGGAGCTCTTCGCCAGCGAGGGTGAGGCCGGCTTCCGCGCCCGCGAGCGGGCCGCGATCGAGGCGCTCGGACCGGCCGATCCCGGCCCCCGGATCGGCCGGGTCGTCGCGACCGGCGGTGGCGCGGTGGTCGACCCGCGCAATCGCTGGCGCCTCTATCGAGGCCGGCTGCCGATCTGGCTGGACGTGCGGACCGAAGTCCTCGCCCAGCGCCTCCGGCACAGCCGCACCGTGCGGCCGCTGGTCGCCTCGAGCCCCGACACGCTCGGCACGCTGCGGCGGCTGGCCCTGGCGCGCGAGCGGTTCTATGCCGCCGGTCATCGCGTCAACGGGGTCCTCGAGCCCGGGGCCGTCCTGGCCGCGATCGAGGCCGCCGCGGACGACCGGCTCGCGCCGGGGGACGGGCAAGCGACGCGGCTGCTCGATGCGGCCACGCCGATCGGCCGCCTCGTGGTCGGGGATGGGATCGCCGCGGGCGGCGTCGTCGAGGCCCTCGACCGGGTCGGCGCGCGCCGGGCGATCCTCGTCTCGGAGCCGGTGGCCTGGCGCCTCGTCGGCGAGGGCGTCGCGGCGGCGGTCCGGGCCAGCGGCCGAGAGGCCGAGCCGGTGCTGCTCCCGGAGGGCGAGGACGCCAAACGGCTCTCGGTCATCGAGACGGCAGCCCGAGCGCTCGCCCGGCTCCGCGTGGAGCGTGCGGACCCGGTCGTCGCGATCGGGGGCGGCGCGCTCGGCGACGCGGCCGGCTTCCTCGCCGCGGTCTGGCTCCGCGGGGTGCCGCTCGTCCATGTCCCGACGACCCTCGTCGCGCAGATCGACTCGTCGATCGGTGGCAAGACGGCCGTCGATCTGCCCGAGGGCAAGAACCTGGTCGGGGCGTTCCACCGGCCCGCCGCCATCGTCATCGACGTGGCCGTCCTGCGGACGCTGCCCGAGCGGCACCGCCGGGCGGCCCTGGGGGAGGCGGCGAAGATGGGCGTCGTGGGCGACGAGCGGCTGCTCGAGCTCCTCGAGAGCGACGGCCTGGCGATCGCGCGCGGCGACGAACGGGCGTTCGAGGGCGGCGCGGTCGCCGAGCTCGTCGAGCGCTGCGCCTGGGCCAAGGTGGAGGTCGTCTCGGCCGACGAGCGCGAGACCGAGGCTGCCGGCGGCCGGGTCGCGCTGAACCTCGGGCACTCCTATGCGCACGCCCTCGAGGCGGCCGATGGCTACCGGAGCCTGCTCCACGGGGAGGCGGTCGCCTACGGCCTCCGAGGGTCGTGCCGGCTCGGCTGGGCGATCGGGCTCACGCCGGAGGCCCGGGCGGCACGGATCGAGGCGTTGCTCGACCGGCTCGAGCTCGGGCGTGCCACCCTCCCCTACCCTCCGGCCGACGTCCTGGGCGCGCTCGGCCGGGACAAGAAGCACACCGGCGGGCGCCTTCGGTGGGTGCTGCCCGCGTCGTCGGGCGTGGAGGTTCGGACGGACGTCCCCGAGCCACTCGTCGCGAGGGTGCTCGACGGCCTGCTCACCGGGGCTCCGATCGCCACCGAGGCCGGCGCGTGACCCGCGTGCTGGTCCTGCAGGGCCCCAACCTCGACCTGCTCGGGACCCGCGAGCCGGCGATCTACGGCCACCAGACGCTCGCGGAGATCCACCGCTCGATGGCGGCCCGGGCGGCCGACCTCGGGCTCGAGATCGACTTCTACCAGTCGAACCACGAGGGCGCCCTCATCGATCGGCTCCACGGCGGCGACTTCGATGCCGCGATCGTCAACGCCGCCGGGTTGACCCACACCTCGGTCTCGCTGCGCGACGCGCTGCTGGCGGTCGGGCGGCCGTTCATCGAGGTCCACCTGTCCGACCCCGCGACGCGCGAGCCGTTCCGGCAGGTCAACTTCCTGCGCGACATCGCACTCGAGTCGATCGTCGGTCAGGGTGCCCGCGGCTATCTCCTGGCCCTGGAGTCGATCGCCCGGCGCGTCGGCCCAACGAGCGGAGGGCGCGCCGGTGGCTGAGCGACCGGGTCGACCGTCCAGCGGCCCGGCCGGGTGGCGCGACGAGACGCCCGAGCTTCGCCGGCTGCGCCGCCGGATCGACGCCCTCGACCGGCGGATCGTCGCCCTGCTCAACGAGCGCACGGCGCTCGGCCGCGAGGTGGGGCGCGCGAAGGCCGAGGCCGGCCGCCGGGCGATCCGCGACGCCGATCGGGAGCGGGAGGTCCTCCTCCGGGCGTCCATCGCGAACGACGGACCGCTCCCGGCGGCCGACCTGCTCGCGATCTACCGGCGGCTGATCGCCGCGACGCGCCGGCTCGAGGCCCGCGACCGTGCGGCCGAGCGTTCGGACCGGGAGCGGCGCGACGGCTGACCCGGGTCCCGTCCGGCCGGACCCGGCACGCCTGCCGCCCGGCGCCGCCACGCGGTTCGCGCCGGCCCCGACCGGCTACCTCCACCTCGGCCATGCCGCGAACGCCCTGTACGTCTGGGGGATCGCGGCGGCCTCGGGCGGCCGGGTCGTGCTCCGGATCGAGGACCACGACCGCGGCCGCTGCCGGCGGGCGTACGAATCGGCGCTCCTCGAGGACCTGGAGTGGCTCGGGTTCAGGCCCGACGTCCCGGCCATCGACGTGCTGCGCGCAGGGCCGTCGACGTACCGTCAGAGCGACTCCGGCGAGGTCTACCTGGCGGAGCTCTCGAGGCTCGCGGCCGCCGGCCTCGCCTACCGCTGCGATTGCACCCGATCGACGTTCGCGGCCTGGGCCGAGCGCCACGGCCGCTCGTGGTCGGGGCCCGGCTGCCCGGGTGGCTGTCGCGACCGGGGAGCCGTCTCGACGCCGGACGCCGGCTGGCGGGTCTCGCTCGGGAGCGGGATCGAGCCGTTCGACGACCTGCTCGCCGGACCGGTGACGGGCG
>JAPVSP010000306.1:0-1692 GCA_047519685.1 Chloroflexota bacterium | reverse complement strand
CCTGAGGGCATCGACCTGGGGACGGACCGTCGCCGGGAAGCAGAGCTGCCTGATGGCGTCGGTGAAGTCGCCATCGTAGACGGCGGCACCGTAGTAGGCGGCCCCGAGCTGCCGGGCGTCCTGACCGGCGGCCTTGAACTGAGCATCGAGGGACACCGAGTCGTAGTTCGACTGGGAGACGAGTCCCTGATATGAGGACGCGCCTTGCTCGACCGAGGTCCCGATGCACGGCCCCTCGATCAACCGCGGACCGACGTAGGCGATGCCCGCCCCGGCGATCACGACGATCACGGCCCCGACGAACGCGGCATAGCCGGGACCGCGGTGCAGCCCACCCAGGAAGGCCTCGGCCAGCAGCAGGGCGAAGCCGAAACCGGCGAGATACGGGATCCCGAGGATCACCCAGAGCCACAGCAGCCAGACGGCCTGGTATCCGGGGTCCAGCGCCACGACCGCCACTGCCAGCCCGACCGAGCCCGCCACGAGCGCCGGGAGGCGCGAGCGGGTCGCAGCGCCGATGAGGGCGCAGACTGCGCCCACCCCGCCGACCCCCACCACGAGGAAGTCAGTGGTCGCGGCGCGGCCTAATTGGACGCCGGCTACCACCATCCCGATGAGACCGACGACGAACGCCATCGCGGCCACGACGATGGCCGCGATGGGTATCGACCGCGACGGCCATCCAGCGCGCCTCATCGCGGTCCCTCCGGGCGGACGCGCGGGGCGGGGCGACCTCGAGCGAGCCCGCAGGCGACGGTGAGCGCGAGGACGCCACTGGCGGCGTGGAGCGCCACGACCCCTGCGTCGCTGGCTGTCGCATATGGTCCGGCGCGGTCGAGAAGGTAGATGACCAGCGCCATCCCGACACCGTAGAGGGCGATGACCAGCGCGCCCCAGGCCTGGCCGTCGGCGACGGCCACCGTGGCAATGAGCAGGGCGAGGGTAATCCCGCACAAGAAGATGCCGAACTGGAATGGGAACCGGATCGGCTGGCCGGCAAAGTAGGCGAACGGGACCGACTGGATCGCCCCGAGGGCGAGGAAGCCGACCGGGAGCGTCGCGCCGATCCCCGCCAGCAGGCCGAGGATGCGAAGCCCGTAGCGGTCGTCGCGCTCGTCCATACCCGTGGGACGCGCAGCGCCGCGGGGCGTTGCAGCCTGGACGCTCGTCGCTCGGCTGGCCGGCGCATCGGTCGAGGTGATGACCGGGCCGGGATCGCGGGCGACGAGGCGGAGCGGGCCGCGTCGAGGCTGGACCCGCCCCGAGGACGCGAGGTGGGGCTCGTCCGGGGCCGTCACCGATGACTGAGCCAACTGTCCGTCAGGATCGTCAGCGGCGGCTCAGGCAGCTCCCGGGTCGAGCGATCCGCCTGACGTGAGATGGTCCCGGTCGCCCGTCCCTGGGTCGGCCGAGGCCGCTGCATGTCGGCCTGCTGGATCGACCACCCCAGCGCGGAGCTGGGGTCTGCGTCGACCCGCCTCGCCCGCGGTCGGGTCTGACCACCGAGCAGCTGATCTACACCGGGCGGGCTAGCGGCTGGCTCGTCGTCCCCGAGCTTGAAGCCCTACTGCTGGGCGGCGTCCCGGAGCCGCTCCAGGCCGTCGAGGATCAGGTCCAGTCCAAACTGGAAATCGACCGGGACGCCGTGCGGGGCCGTCGTCACCATCTCAGCCATCGCGACGAGGTTCGGGT
>JAPVSP010000305.1:0-9062 GCA_047519685.1 Chloroflexota bacterium | reverse complement strand
CCGCCGACCGACGCGCAGGCCGCGGCCGGGACGCCCCCGGCGCCACCGATCCTCCCGCGGCCGGTCGTCGACCCCTTCGCGCTCTCCGGCGCGCCCGCGGTCCCGGTCGCGCCGGGCAGGAGCGCACGGGCGCTCGTCCCGGGCGAGCCGGCCATCAGCGCGCGGGGCCTGACGAAGCGGTTCGGGTCCGGCCCGACGTCCGTGCTGGCGCTCGATCGCCTCGACCTCGACGTGCCCGCCGGGTCGGTCTTCGGGCTGCTCGGCCCGAACGGCGCCGGCAAGACGACGACCCTGCGCATCCTCGCCGGCCTCGCCCGACCCACCGGCGGGTCCGCGTCGGTGGCCGGGGTCCCGCTCGACGGCGCGATCACCGACATCACTCGCCGCATCGGCTACCTCGACCAGGATCCGCGCTACTACGGCTGGATGACCGGCCGCGAGCTCGTCCAGATGGTCGGCCGGCTCCACCGGATGCGGGGCTACGTCATCGAGCAGCGGGCCGCCGAGGTCCTCGACCAGGTCGGCCTGTCCGACGCGGCCGACCGCCGGATCGGGACGTACTCGGGCGGGATGCGCCAGCGCCTCGGGATCGCCCAGGCGCTCGTGAACGCTCCCGCCCTCCTCGTCCTCGACGAGCCGGTCAGCTCCCTCGATCCGGAGGGCCGGCGCGACCTCCTGACCCTCATCGCCGAGCTGCGGGCGACCTCGACCGTGCTGTTCTCGACCCACGTGCTGGCGGACGTCGAGCGGGTCTGCGACCGGGTCGCGATCATCGACCACGGCCGGCTGGTCACCGAGGGGCCGCTCGACGCGCTCCTCGATCGCTACGCGCTGCCCGTCTACCGGCTCGAGCCCGAGCCCGGACAGGACGCGTCCGTCGCCGGCCTGATCGAGGGGCTGCGGACCGCGCCGTGGACGACCGATGTGAGCCTCGAGCACGGGATCGTCCGCGTCACGGTCGTCGACCCGGCACGCGCGGCCGGCGAGCTCCTGCCGGCCGTCGTCGCGGCCGGGGTAACGCTCGTCGCGTTCGAACGGGTCCGGCCGACCCTCGAGGACGTCTTCATCCAGCTCGTCGGTCGCGATGCCAACGGCGGCCGGCCGGGCACGGGAGCGGCGGCATGACCGGCCTCGAGGCGCTGCTCCGCAAGGAGCTGCTCGAAGCCTGGCGCACGAAGCGGCTGCCCGCGGTCGCCGGCCTGTTCCTCATCGTCGGGATCCTGTCGCCGCTGACCGCGCGCTACCTGCCGGAGATCCTCAAGCTCGCCCTGGGCAGCCAGCTGACCGTGCCGATCCCGGCCCCGACGGCCGGGGACGCGATCGTCCAGCTCCAGAAGAACCTCGGCCAGTTCGGGGCGCTGGCGTCCATCGTCCTGGCCATGAGCGCGGTCGCCGGGGAGAAGGATCGCGGCACCGCCGCATTCATCCTGACCAAGCCGGCGTCGAGGGGGGCCTTCCTGGCCGCGAAGGTCATCGCGCTCGGCCTGGTGCTCTTCGTGGCGACCGCGATCGCGGTCATCGTGGGCTGGGGGTATACGGCGATCCTGTTCGAGCCGCAGCCGTTCGGCGGCTGGGTCGTCCTCGTCGAGCTCGCGTGGCTGAGCCTCACCGTCTGGGGTGCCGTCACGTTCCTCGCCTCGACGGTGACCGGCTCCGCGGCGGTGGCGGCCGGCGTGGGGTTCATCGCGCTCATCGGGCTGTCGATCGTCGCGGCGATCCCCCAGCTCGGCCGGTTCCTCCCGTCCGGGCTCGACGAGCCGGCGAGGCTGCTCGCCCTCGGCCGTGTCGACGCGGTCGACCTGGGCACGCTGGCGACCGCGATCGGCGGCTCGATCGCCCTCCTGGTGGTCGCGCTCGGCCTGGCCTGGCTCTCGTTCCGCCGCCAGGAGCTCTGACCGGGCCGGCCATCCACCGGCGTCGAGCCGCTGGCGCCGACGCGGACCTCAGACCACCCCGGCGTCGCGCAGCGCGTCGATCTCGTCGGGTCGGTAGCCGAGCTCGGCCAGGATCCGGTCGGAGTGCTCTCCGAGGTCGGGCGGCGGGGTGCGGACGGTCGCCGGGGTCGCCGAGAGCTTGAACGGGACGCCGACCTGGCGGACCCGGCCGAGCGTGGGATGGACGAGGTCGACGGTCATCTCGCGGGCGCGGGCCTGCGGCAGGGCGAACGCGGCCGCGATGTCGTTGATCGGCGAGCAGGGGATCCCGGCGGCCTCGAGGCGGGCCACCCAGGTCGCGGAGCCCGCCATCGCGAAACGCTCGGCCAGGATCGGGCGAAGCTCGGCGCGCCGCCCCACTCGATCGCCGTTGGCGGCGAAGCGCGGATCCCGAGCCAGCTCGGCGAGCTCGAGCGCCTCGCAGAAGCGGGGCCACTGGCGCTCGCTCCCGACCGCCACCGCGAGCTCCCCGTCGGCGGTCGCGAAGGTCTCGTACGGGACGATGTTGGGGTGCGCGTTGCCGCGTCTGACGGGCGCGATCCCGGTGACGAAGGCGTTCTGGGCCTGGTTCACCAGGACCGCCAGCGTGGACTCGAGGAGCGAGATGTCGATCCGCTGGCCCCGGCCGGCCGCCGGCGACGCGGCCCGCTCGCGTCCGGCGAGGGCCGCCAGCACCGCCACCGCTCCGAGCAGGCCGGTCGCGACGTCGGAGATCGCGACGCCCACCTTCGTGGGCTCGCCGCCCTCGGCATCCGGGAAGCCGGTGATCGACATCAGACCGGCGAGCGCCTGGATGACGAAGTCGTAGCCGGGCTTGTCCGCGTCCGGGCCGATCGGCCCGAACCCGGTGATCGCGAGGTGGACCAGCCGCGGATTCAGGCGCGCCAGCTCGGCCTCCCCGAAGCCGAGGCGCTCGAGACCTCCGACGCGGAAGTTCTCCACGAGGACGTCCGACCGGGCGAGGAGCCGGCGGAGGACCTCGGCGCCCGCGGGCCGCTTGAGGTCGAGCCGGATCGACCGCTTGTTCCGGTTCACGGCCAGGTAATACGCGGCCGTCCCGCCGCCCTCGCCCCCCGCCTCGCCGCCGCCGGTCGACGGCCCGCCCGCCCAGGGAGGCCCCCAGCCGCGGGTCGCATCGCCCTCGGGCGGCTCGACCTTGACGACGTCCGCCCCCAGGTCGGCCAGCATCATCGTGCAGTAGGGGCCGGCGAGGACGGTCGAGCAGTCGGCGACCAGGAGGCCGGCGAGGGGGCCGGCCGAGGCCGGGCGCGCGGAGGTGTCGGGCATCGAGCCGATGGTAGCGCCGGCCGGGCCCGGCTCGGGCCCCTCGGGCCCCGGGCGCTTCAGCGCGGCTCGCCCGCGCCGTCCTCCGGTCGGCTCACGTCCGCCACCTCGGCCCCCAGGTGGGCGATGAGGTCGGCCGGCGCGAGGTGGAGGTTCAGGCCGCGCGCGCCGCCGCCGATCGCGACCCGGGGCAGCGACACGATCGACGCGTCCGCGATGACGGGCCATGGCCGCGACGCCCCGAACGGGGTGATCGCGCCACGCTCGTAGCCGGTCGCCGCCCGCGCCTCGTCGGCGTCGGGCAGCGAGAGACGGCTGACGCCGAGGTGGGCCCGCAGCTTCGGCCAGTCGAACCGGCGGCCGCCCGGCACGAGGACGAACACGTAGTCGTCGTCACCGCGGCGGACGACGATCGACCGGAGCAGCGCCCCGAGCGGGATCCCCTGCAGCTCGGCGCTCTCCTCGGCGCCCTGGGCCGGCCGCGTCCGGACGACATCGTGCCGGAGGCCGGATCCGGCGATGGCTCGAAGGGCCGGCGAGTCGATGTCCATCAGCGAAGGGTAGCGCCGAGCCGGGCGGGACCATCGCCGAGCCCGCCGGGAGAACGCCGCCCGGCGCGCGCCCACGACCGTCGGCGGTGCCATCGGCCGACCCCCGCTACGATGCGCCCATGTCCGAACCACATCGCCTGACGCTCATGACGGTCCACGCCCACCCGGACGACGAGACGATCGGGACGGGCGGGACGATGGCCAAGGCCGTCGCGGACGGGCGGCGGGTCGTCCTGGTCACCTGCACCCGCGGCGAGCAGGGCGAGATCGTCGTCCCGGAGCTCGACACCCCCGACAACCACCGCCGTCTTGGCGAGATCCGCGCGGCCGAGCTCGAGGCGGCGATGGGCGAGCTGCACGTCACCGAGTGGGAGAACCTCGGCTACCGCGACTCGGACATGATGGGCCGCGTCGCGAACCTCGATCCCCGGTGCTTCTGGCAGGCCGACCTCGACGAGGCGATCGGCCGGCTGGTCTGGCTCGTCCGGAGGTACCAGCCGGATGTCCTCACGACCTACAACGAGTACGGCGGATATGGCCACCCGGACCACATCCGCACCCATCTGGTGGCGGTCGGCGCGTTCGAGCGGGCGGGCGACCCGGCCTGGTACCCCGGACAGCTCGCGCCAGAGCACGGCGGCACGGGCCGGTCGGAGGCGGACGGCGGCCTCGCGCCGTGGGCCCCGTCCAAGCTGTACGAGCAGGCGATCCCGGCGTCGGTCCGGCAGGCGATGGCGGAGCGGATGGAAGCCGTCGGCGAGTCGAGCTTCTGGACGATCCCCGGGGACGCGACCCCAGAGCAGCGCGCCGAGCTCGAGGCGCAGCTGGCGCGCATGCTCGTGCCCGACGAGACGATCACCAGCTGGATCGACGTCGCCGCCCAGCTCGAGGCGAAGTGGCGAGCGACCCTGCACCACGTGACCCAGCTGAACCCCGAGACCAACACGTTCCTGCGGTTCGGGATCGAGGCGTGGCACGACTACTGGGCCAGGGAGTCGTTCATCCTCCGCGCGTCGCGGATCGAGGCGTCCGTGCCGGAGACGGATCTCTTCGCCGGGCTGGCCTGATCGTCGGCGCGGTGGGCGACGCGGTGGGCGACGCGGCCGTCGGCCCCCCGTCCCGAGGGTCGCCAGGGCCGGCTGCGCGGGACCGCGCATGAGCGAGACGGCCGCCCCGAGCACGCTCTCTCCCTTTCCGCGGCGAACCCCGCCGAGGTCGAGGGCCGCGAGACATGCGATGACATGCATGGGTTCCCGTCCCATGGCATAGTCGAGCGACGGCAGCGGGTCGGTCGGCGGTCCTCGGCGGCCCCGCGCCGCCAGCGTTCCGGAGGTTGCCGATGGCCGCGACCGCGAGCTCGCCCGCCTCGCCCGCTCAGTTCCGAGAGCCGCCTCTCGCGCGGTTCCTCTTCTCCGACCCGCGGGCCGCCTGGCTCTGGCTCCTCGTCCGGCTCTACCTCGCGTACGAGTGGCTGAGCGCGTCGATCGAGAAGGCCGGCAGCTCCGCCTGGGTCGGCGACCAGGCCGGGGCGGCGGTGACCGGCTTCGCCAAGGGCGCCCTGGCCAAGACGGGCGGCGACCACCCGCAGGTCGCCGACTGGTACGCCTGGTTCCTGGAGCACCTCGTCGTCCCGAACGCGGCGCTCTTCGGGTACCTCGTGGTCGCCGGCGAGACCCTGGTCGGGCTCGCGTTGCTGGTCGGGGCCCTGACGGGCATCGCCTCGTTCTTCGGGATCGTGATGAACGCCAACTACCTGCTCTCGGGCACGGTCAGCACCAACCCGATCCTGATCCTGCTCGAGCTCTTCCTGATCCTTGCCTGGCGGAACGCGGGCTGGCTCGGCCTCGACCGCTGGCTCCTCCCTAGGCTCGGCACGCCGTGGCAGCCCGGGGAGGTCTTCGTCGGCGAGGGTGGGGCACAGCCCGGCTGATCCCGATCCGGCGGGCCGATCGGCCTGACGCGATGGAAGACGCCCCGTCCGGGCGGGTTGGACGGGGCGTCGGGAAGGTGCGTCGCGATGGCGGACCCGACCGGATTCGAACCGGCGATCTCCAGCGTGACAGGCTGGCATGTTGGGCCGCTACACCACGGGTCCGCGGCGGCCGGAAGGATAGCACGGGACCCTGAGGGTCGCTCGGGGTATGCTCGGCGACGTGGCTCCGATCGACCTGCGCTCCGACACCGTCACGAAGCCGACACCCGAGATGCGGCGGGCGATGGCCGAGGCCGAGGTCGGCGACGACGTCTTCGGCGACGACCCCACGGTGGCGGCGCTCGAGGAGCGTGCCGCGGCGCTGCTCGGGAAGGAAGCCGGGCTGTTCGTCGCCTCCGGCACGATGGGCAACCTCGTCGCGCAGCTCGCGCACCTGTCGCGCGGCCAGGAGTCCATCGCCGCCGCCGAGGCGCACATGGTCATGGACGAGGCGGCCGGCCACGCCGTCGTCGTCGGCACGAGCATCCGCCAGCTGCGCGAGCGCCCCGACGGGACGCTGGACCCGGACGAGGTCGCGGAGGCCTTCCGCGATCCGCGCGATCCGCACGAGCCGATCACGGGCCTCGTCGCCCTCGAGAACACCCACGGCCACTCGATGGGCCAGCCGCTCACCCCCGCCTACGAGGCGACGATCGCCACCGTGGCGCACGAGGGCGGGGTGCCGCTCCACATCGATGGCGCCCGCTTCTTCAACGCCGTCGTCGCGCTCGACGTCCCGGCCGCCGAGCTGGCCCGACCGGCCGACTCGGTGACGTTCTGCCTGAGCAAGGGGCTGGCCTGCCCGGTCGGCTCGGTGCTGGTGGGCGATCGCGACTTCATCTGGCGAGCCCGACGCGGGCGCAAGCTCGTCGGCGGTGGGATGCGCCAGGTCGGCATCCTCGCGGCGGCTGGGCTGGTCGCCCTGCGCGACGGGCCGGCGGGGATGATCGACCGCCTCGCCGAGGACCACGCGAACGCTCGTCGGCTGGCGGAGGGGCTCGCCGCCCTGCCCGGGGTGGTCTCGCCTGGCGGGCTCGCCCAGCCCGAGCCGGGGCGACTCGACCCGGGGCGGGTCCGGACGAACTTCGTGATCTTCCGTGTGGAGCGCGATCGCGCCGCGTTCCTCGACGCGCTCCGTGCGCAGGGCGTGCTGATGGTGGAATATCCCCACGGGCAGATCCGCGCGGTCACCCACCACGGGATCAGCGCGGCCGACATCGAGGCGACCATCGCCGCAGCGGCCGCCGCCCTGGACGAGACGCATCCTCGAGCGGTCGCTCCGGCGACGACCGCCGTCGGGCCAGGCTGAGGGCGCGACGAGCGGTCCGACACGGCCGACCGGACGCTGAGCCGCGGGTGCCCACCCGCGATCTGGAGGTACCCGTGACCGTCTCCGACCGCGAGGTCAAGCTGACGCGGCCCGAGCGGGCCCCGGACGCCGGCCCGCTCGACGACCGGTTCTACGACCTCGTCGAGGCGCGCTTCCGGCGGGTCGTCCGGGAGAACCCGATCTACGGCACCTACGTCGGACTCCACGAGGGAGACGAGCGGTGGGGCGACGGGAGCCGGGACGCCGTGCTCCAGGACCTCGCCGACGAGCGGGCCCACCAGGCCGCCGTCGAGACCCTCGATCCCGCGGGGCTGTCCGGCCTGGCGCGGGTCGAGCGCGAGCTCGAGCTCCACAACGTGCGCCGGGCGATCCTGGACAGCGACGGCATCCGGCGCTGGGAGCGCCGGTCCACGGCCCTCGATTCCATCGGCGACGGGCTGTTCCTCGTCTTCGCCCGGGATTTCGCCCCCCTCCGCGAGCGGCTCGGGCTGCTGGCGGGCCGGCTCGAGGCCATCCCCGCCTACCTCGAGCAGCACCGGACCCGCGCCAGCGTCCCGCAGGTCCGGCTGTGGCAGCAGCTGGAGATCGACGCGGCACGGGACCTTCCCTCGTTCCTCGAGGAGATCGTCGCGGCCGGCCGGGGCACCCTGCCCGAGCCGGAGCGGCGCCGCCTCGAGCGGGCCGCCGAGACGGCGGCGGCCGCGTTCGCGGAGTATGCCGTCTGGCTGCGGGCGAGCCTCGCGACGGGCACCGACGAGTGGCCGCTCGGTCGGGAGCTGTACGACGAGCTGATCCGCCACCGCGCGTTCGACGGTCTCGACGCGGACGCGATCCTCGAGATCGGCGAGCAGCAGCTCGCCCTCAACAAGGCGGCCCGTGTCGCCGCCGCGCGCGAGATCGACCCGGGAGTCGACGAACCGACCGTCGTCGACCGGATCAAGTCCGACCATCCGGCGACGTTCGAGAACGCGCTCGCGGCCTACCGCGACGTGATGGTGCGCGCCCGCCGGCACCTCATCGAGCGCGACATCGTCACGGTCCCCGACGACGAGCGGATCGATGTCGTGGCGACCCCCGAGTACCTCCGCAACGTCATCCCGTTCGCGGCCTACTTCGAGCCACCCAAGTTCGATCCCGCCCCGTCGGGGATCTACATCGTGACGCCGTCGGTCGGGAACGACCCCCGGGCGATGCGCGAGCACAACTACAGCTCGATCAGCAACACCAGCATCCACGAGGCCTACCCCGGCCACCATCTGCAGCTGACGGTGGCCGGCCGCCATCCCTCGCTGACGCGCCTGATGGTGGACGCTCCCGAGTTCGTCGAGGGCTGGGGCATGTACTCCGAGCAGATGATGCGCGAGCAGGGCTTCGACGACGGCCCGGGCTTCCGGCTGAACATGCACACGGACGCGATCTGGCGAGCGTGCCGCATCATCCTCGACGTGCGCATGCACCGGGGGGAGATCGGCGTCGAGGAAGCCGTCCGGTTCCTCGTCGAGCACACGAGCTTCGAGGAGTCGAACGCCCGGGCCGAGGTGCACCGCTACACGTACACGCCGACGTACCAGCTGTCGTACCTGCTCGGGAAGGTCCTCCTCCTCCAGTTGCGCGCCGACGAGCAGCGACGGCTGGGGGAGGCCTTCCGCCTGCGCGACTTCCACGACGCGCTCTTCCGGAACGGCAGCCTGCCGATCAGCTTCCAGCGCCGGCTCCTGCAGGGCGAGGGCGGCTGAGCGCATGCTCGTCGTCCCCTCGATCGACCTCCAGGCGGGCCGCTCGCGGCTCGTCTACTGGCCGGGCGCATCGGCCGGGGCCGGGGTCCCCACCGACCGGCCCGAGGCGATCGCCGCTCGCTTCGTCGAGCAGGGGGCTCGGATGATCCATCTCGTCGACTTCGACGGGGCCCGGGCCGGCGCCCCGGCCAACCTCGAGGCGGTCGGCGCCGTGGCGTCGCGCATCGCCGTGCCGCTCCAGCTCGCCGGTGGGCT
>JAPVSP010000304.1:0-18444 GCA_047519685.1 Chloroflexota bacterium | reverse complement strand
TTCTTTGGCGGCGCCGCGGCAGGCCCACGTCGCGGCCGACCGGGCGCCGGCTCCGACCTGCGGTACGACCTCCGGATCACGTTCGAGGAAGCCGTGCACGGCACGGAGAAGGAGATCGAGTTCCCCGTCCTGGGCCGCTGCGAGACGTGCGGCGGCACCGGAGCCAGCCCCGGCACGAGCCCCGCCTCCTGTCCCCAGTGCGGCGGCCGGGGCGAAGTCAGGACCGTGCGCCAGACGATGCTCGGCCAGATGGTCAACCTGACGACCTGTCCACGCTGTCGCGGCGAGGGCCGCATCGTGGAGAGTCCGTGCGAGACGTGTCGGGGCGAGGGGCGCGTGGAGCGACGGCGGACGCTCCGGGTGACGATCCCGGCCGGCATCGACGATGGCCACCAGATCCGGCTGTCGAACGAGGGGGAGGTCGGCCCGCGCGGCGGGCCGGCCGGCAGCCTGTATGTCGCGGTCCACGTCACGGCGCATCCCGAGCTGCGGCGAGAGGGTACGGAGCTCTACCTGGAGCTCGACGTCTCGATCGCGCAGGCCACGCTCGGCGCGCGCGTCCCGATCCCGACAGTCGAGGGGATCGAGGAGATCGAGATCCGGCCGGGGACCCAGCCCGGCTCGGAGATCCGGCTGCGGGGTCGCGGCGTGCCCCACCTGCGTCGGGCGAACGTCCGCGGCGATCTGCATGTCCTGGTGCACGTCGCGGTCCCGACGAAGCTCTCGAAGGGCCAGCGCGAGGCCCTCGAGGCGTACGCGCGGGAGTCCGGCGAGGCCGTGGGAGGCGGGGGGATCCTGGGCCGCGTCCGCGACAAGCTCGGGTGACCCGCGGATCGGCGGATCGGCGGTCGCCGGTGGCGGGCAGGCGGGCGGGGCGGGAGGTGGCCGGCGCGGGGTCGGCCGGACAGGACCGCCCACCCGGGGTGGAGGAGGGCGCCTCGGCCGAGAGCGCCTGGCTCGAGCTCACGGTGGCCGCGGATCACGAGGCCGTCGAGGCCGTCAGCGAGATCCTGTCGCGCGTGGCTCCTGGTGGGACGAGCGTGGAGCCCGCGTTCGAGCTGGTCGACGAGGGCCTCGGGGCGCGGCTGGATCCGAGCCGGCCGGCCATCGTCCGGGCCTACCTCCCGGCGCGCGACACGGGCGCCGCTCGCCGCGCCGTCGACGAGGCACGGACGGCGCTCGGCCACCTCCAGGCCTTCGGGCTCCGGCCCATCGGCGAGCTGGAGACCCGGCTCGTCCAGGAGTCCGACTGGGCCGAGGCGTGGAAGCGGCACTTCCCGGTCCTCCGGATCGGCCGCCACCTCGTGATCCGACCGACCTGGCGCCGCCACCGGGCGCGGCCCGGGGACGTCGTCCTGGCGCTCGATCCGGGCATGGCGTTCGGGACGGGCCTCCATCCGACGACGCGGCTGTGCCTGGCCGCCCTGGAGCGGCTCGCCGCGGTCGGCCGCCTCGCCGCCGGCGCGGCGGCCGACGGCAGGGCCCGCGTCCTCGACGTCGGCTGCGGCTCGGGGATCCTGGCCATCGCCGCCGGGAGACTCGGCGCCGCCGAGGTGCTGGGCATCGACACGGATCCCATCGCGGTCGAGGCGACGGTCTCGAACGCTCGCCGGAACCGGCTGGCCCGCCGGCTGCAAGCCCGGCAGGGGAGCTTGCCGAGCGGCTCCGGCCCGTTCGACCTCGTGCTGGCCAACCTCATCGCCTCGCTCCTCGTCGCGCTCGCCGGGTCGCTCCGCGACGAGGTCCGCCCAGGCGGCCTGCTGCTTGCCTCCGGGATCTTCGTCGACCGCGAGCCGGAGGTGCGAGCCGCGTTCGAGGCGGTCGGCCTGCGGGTCCTGGAGCGGGCCGACGAGGGCGAGTGGGTGGCGCTGGTCGCGCAACGAGACTAGGGGCGCCCGGACCGCTCGCGCCCGCGCGTCGACCGCTCGCGCTCGCTCCGCTCGCGCTCGAGCCGCGGCCGACCGGTAGGCCGGCGAGCTGTCGAGCGCCGATACAATCGACCTCGATGCCGTCACGTCTTCCCGTTCCCGCGATCCCATGACCGCCGCCGAGGCCGACCCGCCCCGGGCCACGACCGCGCGCATCCGCCCACGGGCCGCGGCGATCGTCAACCTGGGCTGCAAGGTCAACCAGTCGGAGATGGAGGCGGCCGCCCGACTGCTCCGCGAGCGGGGCGCGGTCATCGTCGACGCGGACGCGCCGGCGGACCTCGTGCTCGTCAACACCTGCACGGTCACCGCGGTGGCCGATCAGAAGAGCCGGCAGGCGGTCCGGCGAGCTCGCCGGGCGAACCCCGCTGCCGCGCTCGTCGTGACCGGCTGCTCCGTCCAGGTCGGCCCGGAGGCGTTCGCGACGTTCGACCCGGCGGCGCGCCTCGTCGACAACCGGGGCAAGGATGCGTTGCTCGACGAGCTTGCCGAGCTCATGGCGCTCCCCGAAGGTCCGGTCGGTCCGCTGCGCGCCCCGCTCCCGACCCTCTCCGGCGCCGAGTCGGTCCGCGACATCGACGGGGTGGTCGACGACCGCTCGGTCGCCGACCGGACCCGGGCCTTCGTGAAGGTCCAGGACGGCTGCTCGTTCCACTGCACGTACTGCATCATCCCCCGGGCGCGCGGCGCGGAGCGGTCGCTGGCGCCCGACGCGGTCCTGGCTGACATCCGGCGGGCCGTGGCCGCGGGCCACCGCGAGGTCGTCCTGACCGGCATCAACGTGGGGACGTACGATGGTGGCTGGTCCGAGCGCGGCTCCCGCGGCGCCCACCGATCGGCCGCCCTGACGCTGCCCGGTCTGGTCCGGCGGGTCCTGGCCGAGACCGAGGTCGAACGGATCCGGCTCAGCTCGATCGAGCCCCAGCACGTCGACGACGAGCTCCTGGCGACCTGGGCGTCGAGCCCCGCGCGCTGCCTGCGGCATCTCCACCTGCCGCTCCAGTCCGGCGACGACGGCGTTCTCCGCCGCATGGGCCGGCGCTACGACAGCGCCGGCTACGCGGCGCTCGTCGAGCGCATCCGCGGTTCGATCCCGGGGGTCGCGATCCACGCCGACGTCATCGCCGGCTTCCCGACCGAGGACGAGGCGGCGTTCGAGCGGACCGTCGCCTTCCTGCGGGCGATCGAGCCCGCCGGGCTGCATGTCTTCCGGTATTCCGCGCGGCCGGGGACCCCCGCGACCCGGATGTCCGGTCAGGTCGACGAGGCGACCCGTCGGGCCCGAGCGGCCGTCCTCCTCGGCCTCGCGGCCGAGGCGCGCGCCCGCTTCGCCCTTGCGCGCATCGGGCGAGACGCGGAGGTGCTCTTCGAGACCCGCCTGCCGGACGGTCGCTGGGTCGGGCACGCGGAGGACCACGTCCTCGTCGTCGCACCTTCACCGGATGGCTCGGGCGGCCTCGAGAACGCGATCGCCCGGGTCGCCGTCGAGCGGACCGACCCGACGAACCCCGGCCGGGTCGAGGGCCGCGTCGTCGCCGTCCACCGTGGCCGACCGCTCCGGTCGCCGCTCCAGGTCCTCGTCGGTCGGTCCGCTGCGACCCACGCCCAGGACGTGCCGGTGCCGGTCGATCGTCAGCCCGTCGGCCCATCGTGACCGTGCCACTCCCGCGAGGTGCTCGCCATGGCGACTGATTGCCTGTTCTGCCGGATCGCGTCGGGGGAGGTCCCCGCGACCCGCGTCCACGAGGACGACCTCGTGGTGGCGATCCGCGACATCGCTCCGCGCGCCCCGACCCACATCCTGCTCATGCCGCGCCAGCACATCGCGTCGGCGGCGGACCTGACCGATGCCGACGGTCCGCTGCTCGGGCGCCTGTTCGCTGTCGCCGCCGAGCTCGCCCGCCGGGAGGGGATCGCCGAGAAGGGTTACCGGCTGGTGTCGAACGTCGGTCGCTGGGCCGGCCAGAGCGTCGACCACCTGCATCTCCACCTGATGGGGGGACGGGCGTTCGAGTGGCCGCCCGGATGAGCCGACCCCGGGCCGCCGCGGCCGGGCGGCTCCGGCCGGCGATCGCGCTCGCCGTCCTCGCCCTCGCCGTGGGGGGCTGTGGCTTCGCGGCCCAGGTCGTGGTGACGCCGGCGCCCTCCGCCACCCCGATCCCGAGCCTCAGCCCGACCCTCGTCGCCGCGAGGACCCAGGTCATCTCGGCACTCGCGCCGGCCGGCTTCCAGGTGACCGACGCCCAGGTGCCGTACCGGCCGGGCGAATCGCCATCCGTGACGGCCGCGCCGCGCCATGTGCTCCAGGCGCTGATCCCCGCCGCGCCCGACCGGGGCTACATCGTCCTGTACGAGTTCGCCGATCCCGCGGCGGCGGCCGCGGCCGCACAGGAGGACGCTCGGTACATCGCGACGGGCCCGGGCCGCGTGCAGTTCCCGAGCGACGCCCGGTTCACCCTCCGCCAGCTGGGCGCGGCGGTCGTCTTCTACGTCTGGTCCCCCGGCGCCTCGCCGGCGCCGAACGACGAGTCGGCGCTGGCGGCGGCGCTCGGCTCGCTCGGGCAGGGGTACCCGGTCCAGCCCTGATCGTCGGCCACCGGATCCACGACCCGGTCGGCGTCAGCCCGTCGGTCCGGGATCGCCATCCTTCGCCGGTGGCCTGGAGTCCGCGACCGCCGCCCAGGCGCGCAACTGGTCCCGCTTCACCTTGTACGTGTGCGTCCGTGGGAAATCCGCCGCCGGCCAGAGGCGCCAGCCGTCGATCCGCTGGTTGATCCCGAGCGTCGCGTTCGCGGCCTTGACCGCGGCATCGATCCGAGCGCGGAGCTCCTCGGGGGGCTCGGCAAGCCCCGTGGGCATCGTGGCGGGGATGTCGGGCGCGGGCAGGTGCGCGTCGTCCGGCGCGAGCACGATCGCCTCGATGCGCCCAGGCCTCGTCTCCAGGACGACGGAGTCGCGGATCCCGGCGTTCCGCAGCGCATTCTCGAGGTCTTCCGGGAAGACGTTGAAGCCGCTTGGCAGCACGATCATGTCGCGCGTCCGGCCCATGAGCACGAGCCGTCCGTCCTCGTCGAAGCGGCCGGCATCGCCGGTGTGGTACCAGCCCTCCTCGTCGAAGACGGCGGCCGTCGCCTCAGGGTCCTTCCAGTAGCCCTTGAACAGCGATGGGCCCCGGAACAGCACCTCGCCATCCGGAGCGATCTTCAGCTCGAACGGCGGGACCGTCCTTCCCACCGTGCCCGGCCCCCGGTCGTCGAACGAGTTGGCTGTCCCGAAGGCGGTCTCGGTCGACCCGTAGCCCTGGAGGACGGTGATCCCGAGCTCCTCCCAGGCGAACTGGAGCGACGGCGGCAGGAACGCGCCGATGCTCACGATGAGCCGCATGTCGGTCCCCATGAACCGTTCGTGGACCGACCGGAACAACCATCGTCGCAGGGCGAAGGGAAGGTGACGGGCGACCGAGCGCAGTCGATCGAACGACGCCTTGCGGCCGCTCTTCTGGACCTCGTGCTCGAGCCCGCTCCAGAACACGTCCAGGAGCTGTGGGACGAGGATCATCGAGGTCGTCCGCTGCGCGCGGATCGCCTCGAAGATGACCCGCGGCGTCCGGGTCCGCACCTGGAGGATGTCGGCGCCGACGTCCAGCGGGTAGAACGTGCCGACCGCCTGCTCGTAGAGGTGGGAGAGCGGGAGGATCGAGGTCAGCCGGTGCGTCATCGGCGGGATCTTCGTGTGGATCCCCGCGATCGTCGAGCAGATGCCCTCGTGGGAGAGCATGACCCCCTTGGGCGTGCCGGTCGTCCCCGACGTGAAGACGAGCTCGAAGGTGTCGTCCGGCTTCGGACGGTCCCAGCCGGCCTCCTGCGCCTCCCAGTCCGCGGGGAAGGAGGCGTCCGGGTCGGCCGTCAGGTCCTCGACGAGCGTCGTCGGGAAGTGCTCCAGGCCGGCCTCGGCGGGGTCGGGAGCGTCACGGCCCGTGCCGAGGATGAGATGGCTCGCCTCGGACCGCTCGATGATCCTCGAGATCGCCGACGACGACATCCGCATGTCGAGAGGCACGTAGATGAGGCCGGCGCGCATCGCGCCGAAATAGGCGGCGACGAGGGCCGGCGTCGACAGCGACCAGGTGAGGATCCGTGCGCCCGGCTCCAGCCCGAGGGCCCGCAGCCGCCACGCCGCGACCCGACTCCGCCACTCGAGGTCCCGGTAGCTCCAATGCCACGACGTGCCGTCGTCGCGCCGCAGCCCGATGGCGTGGGCGTCGCCGTATCGGTCGGCAGCCGACTCGAGCAGATCGACGAGAGTGCTGTGCATCATGACCTCCACAGCAGGGACGCGGAGGCGGTCGGCTTGTTGCGCGCCGCGTCCGCGGAGCACGCGGGGTGGCGCGAATGGTCTCACGCCGGTGGTCCGGGCGGGACAACGCCCGACGACCGGATCGGGCGAGGGGGCCGCTCGGCACCTCGCGGAGGACCGTCCGGCATGTTTGACCACCCCCCGGCCCTCGGCTATGCTCCGCCGGGCCCGTCGGGGCCGGGATGCGTGGCACCCTGGCGCCGACCTGCCGGAACGTGCGGCGGGCACCGCGCGGATCCGAGGGGCCGACACCCAGAGCCCGAGGAGGTGACGCCGGATTGGCCGAAGTCCGAGTCGGTGAGAACGAGACCTTCGAGAGCGCCCTGCGCCGCTTCAACAAGAAGATCCAGCAGAGCGGCATCCTCGCCGAGGCTCGCCGTCGCGAGCACTACGAGAAGCCGAGCGTGAAGCGGAAGCGCAAGGAAGCCAAGCGCAAGAAGGCCGCCCGACAGCAGCAGGGCTGATCGCCGCCACGGGCGCATGCGCCGGCCGTCCCACGGCCGCCCACCGCCCGAGGAGCCGAGCCGGTGACCCTTCGCGAACGCATCCAGACCGACCTCGCGACCGCCATGCGGTCGGGTGACACGCTGCGCCGCGACGTCCTGAGGCTGGCCAGCAACGCCCTCTACAACGTGGAGAAGGCGCAACGCCGGCCGCTGACGGACGACGAGGCCCTGGGCGTGCTCTCCCGCGAGGTGAAGACCCGGCGCGAGTCGATCGAGGCGTTCCGCGCCGGCGGCCGCGAGGACCTGGCGGCGAAGGAGCAGGCCGAGATCGGGATCCTCGCCGACTACCTTCCCGCGCCCCTCTCCGAGGCGGAGCTCGACGCGCTGGTCGCCGATGCGATCGCCGACACCGGCGCCGCATCGCCCAGGGACCTCGGCAGGGTCATGGGCTGGCTCGCTCCCCGGACGCGCGGCCGGGCCGACGGCAGGCGCGTCAGCGAGCTGGTCGCCCGGGCGCTCGCGCGCGCCGACCTCGCGGCCCACGACGCCGCGGGTCACTAGCCGACGCGGTCGCCAGCGATGCTCGCCCTGCGGACCACCCCGGTCCGGGCCTTCACCCGGCGCGATGCCGTTCGTCTCGTCGCGGTCGCCGGCCTGCTCATCGTCGTGCTGGGCGGCATCCTCGCCATCGACATCCTGCCGACCCGCGTCGCGCTCGCGGTCGGCGACGTGGCCAGCGTCGACGTCCGCGCCCCGCGCGCGCTCGTGCACGTCAGCGAGGTCCAGACGGAGGAGCAGCGTCAGGCGGCGATCGCCGCGGTGTCCCCGCAGTACGACTACACGGCCGACAAGGCGGCGGCGCTGGCGACCGAGCAGGCCCGCGCGTTCGAGCAGCGGACGGCCGGGGTCGACGCGGCCTTCGACTCGAGCCTCAAGCCGACCGAGCGCCAGCTCCTCCTGAAGGACGCGATCCCCGACCTCACCGATGCCTCGCGGAGCACGCTCCTCGGCCTCGACGCCAAGCGCTGGATCGCCGTCCGCACCGAGGCCGCGCGCGTCCTCGACATGCTGCTCCGCGCGGAGCTGCGCGACAGCGACGTCGCCGACGTGCGGACCCACCTCGTCGACCGGATCGGCGGGGACCTGTCGGCGCCCGAGTCGCAGCTCGCGGCCGAGCTGATCGCGCCGCTCATCGAGCCGAACTCGGCGTTCAGCGCGCCGCTCACGGAGCTGGCCCGGGAGCGGGCGGCCGCGGACGTCAAGCCGGTCCCGGACTCGATGAGCCAGGGCGAGATCATCGTCCGCAACGGCGAGCGGGTCACCCCGCTGGCGTACGAGCGGATCCAGGCGTTCGGCCTCGACCAGGCCCGCCCTGACGTCGTGCGCCTCGCCGGCTGGGTCGCCCTCGCGCTCCTCCTCGTCGCGCCGCTCCTCGCCTGGCTCTGGCGCTTCCGGCCCAATCTGTGGCATCGCAACAACGTCCTGCTGCTGGTGGGTCTCCTTCTCCTGTTCGCGGCCTTCGCGCTCAAGGCGACGGCCGGCCGACTGACGCTGCCGTACCTCCTGCCGACGGCGGCCGTCGGGATGCTGCTCGCGGTGCTGCTCGATGCCTGGGCGGCGACCGTCGTCCTTGCGCTCATCGCGCTGCTCGGCGGCGCCGTGAACGGCTCCATCGAGCTCGCCACCTACGTCTTCCTGGGCGGCTTCGCGGGGATCCTGACGATCCGCCGGGGCGACCGACTGCAGGTCTTCGTCCAGGCCGGCCTGGCCGTCGCGCTCGTCAACGCCCTCGTCGTCACGACGTTCACGCTGCTCGGCCAGCACGACCTGACCGGCGTGCTCCAGCTGTGGGCCGCCTCGATCGTGTCGGCCGGAGGCGCGGCCGTGGCGACGGTGGGCAGCTTCGCGGTCCTCGGCAACCTGTTCGGGATCCTCACCGTGTTCCAGCTCATGGAGCTGGCCAACCCGACCCAGCCGCTCCTGCGGCGGCTGCTGGTGGAGACGCCGGGCACCTACCACCACTCGCTGATGGTCGGCAACCTCGCCGAGCGCGCCGCCGAGGCGATCGGCGCGGACCCCCTCCTCGCCCGGGTCGCCGCCTTCTATCACGATGTCGGCAAGCTGGCCAACCCGCTCGCGTTCATCGAGAACCAGGCCGGCTCCGAGAACATCCACGATCAGCTCGAGCCGGAGGTGTCCGCCGGCATCCTGAAGCAGCATATCGCCGACGGCATCGACCTCGCCTACAAGTACCGGATGCCCAAGTCGCTCATCGCGTTCATCCCGCAGCACCATGGCACGGCGCTCATCAGCTACTTCCACGCGAAGGCCCGCGACGAGGCCGCGGCCCCGTACGGCGGGCTCGAGACGCCGGAGGGACTCCGGGCGGCCGACGCGGTCGAGGAGCGCCGCTTCCGCCACGCCGGCCCCAAACCGCAGTCGAAGGAGGCGGCGATCCTCATGCTCGCAGACGGCGTCGAGGCATCGGTCCGCTCGCTCTCCTCGCGCGACGAGCCCGCGATCCGGGCGATGGTCGGCCGGATCATCGACGAGCGGATGACGGACGGGCAGTTCGACGAGTGCGACCTGACGCTCCGCGACGTCGAGCGGATCCGGGAGGCGTTCGTCGCCCAGCTGCTCGGCATGTACCACCAGCGGATCGCCTACCCGCAGAGCAAGGTCGTCGAGCTCGAGTCGCGTCGGGCGGCCGGCGGCGGCCAGGGCGCCGGCCCGAGCGCGTAGGCAGCGTGGCCGACGAGGTCCGGGCACGATATGTCGGCCCGTGGCGGGTCGACCTGCTGGTCCGGCCCGGCGTCCGTCGCCTGCTGCCCGCGACCGCGCTCGCCCGGGCGATCGCCTCGGCGCTCGAGGCGGCCGGCGCGCCGCGGCCGGCATCGGTCGGGCTCGTCCTCTCGGCCGACCGCGAGCTGGCGGATCTCGACGAGGCGCACCTGGGCGTCGCGGGTCCCACCGACGTCCTGTCGTTCCCGCTCCTGCCGCCCGGGGCGTACCCGCCCCACCCGGGTCGCGCCGAGGCCGGCCGAGCGCCGGCGCTCGACGGGCCGTCGTTCGCGTCGCCGCCCGGCCGGCGGCCGCACCTGGGCGACATCGTCGTGTCCGTTGAGCGGGCCGTCGCCCAGGCCGAGGCGGGCCGCGGAGGACAGACCGGCGACGTGCGCTGGTCGCCGGCCGACGAGCTGCGTCTCCTCGTGACCCACGGGGCGCTCCATCTCTGTGGCTGGGACCACGCCGAGCCCGTCGAGGAGGCGGCGATGCGCGCGCTCGAACGGAAGCTGCTGGGCGCGGTCCCGGTCTGAGCGGGCCCCGGGCCGGCGGCGCGAGTCCGCGATCCGGCGCCCGCGGATCGCGCGGGCCCCTTCGGCCGCGGGGCGGTACCATCGCTCTGGTGGCCCCACCCGCGACCGGGTCGGGGCCGTTCGTCGTGGGCGCCGCGCCGGCGCCCGTCCGGAGGCACGGTGAAGATCGTCGTCGGCCTGGGCAATCCCGGCGGCCAGTACCTCGAGACGCGCCACAACATCGGCTGGATGGTCCTCGACAAGCTCGCGGATCGCGCCGGCTGGTCCGGTCGCGGCCGCGAGCGGGACGCCTCGAAGATCGTCCAGGGGCGGTTCGGCGGCGTCGATCTCGTGCTCGCCAAGCCCCTGACGTACATGAACGACTCGGGGATCGCCGTCCGCAAGCTGCTCGCCCGGGAGCGGGCGCCGCTGCCCGAGCTCCTCGTCGTCGCCGACGACTTCGCCCTGCCGTTCGGGCGGCTGCGCTTCCGCGAGGGTGGCTCGGCAGGCGGCCACAACGGGCTGCGCTCGATCGTCGAGGAGCTGGGCACCGAGCGCTTCAGCCGGCTTCGGGTCGGCATCGGCGAGCCGTCGGGCGGGGCCGTCGATCACGTCCTGAGCCGGTTCCACCCCGACGAGCGCGCCCGCCTCGAGGAGCTGCTGGAGGCCGCGGCCGACGCGATCGAGGCCTGGGCGCAGGAGGGGACGAGCAAGGCGGCGAACCGCTTCAACGCGTTCCAGCTGCGGCCGGCGGACCCGGACCGGACGGCGCCGCCAGGGGCGGTCGATGGGCCACCCGGGCCGGACGGCATCCGCCGGACCCGGACCGGCTGGCGCCGGGCCCGGCCGGCGGACGACGCGCGGTGACGACGACCCGGCAGACACGTCCGCCCGGGGCCGAGCCCCGCGCCGGCCGTCGGCTGCCCGATCTCGCCGGGCTCCCTCCGCTCCTCACGGCGACCGGATCGTTCGCGGCACTCCGCGAGCGGCTCGGCCCGACCGGCGCCGCTCCGCCGGCGAGCGGCCGCCATGCCTCCGTCACGACGGTCCCCCACGGCGCGAAGACCTATCTCGCGGCGGCGCTCGCGCTCGCCGGCGAGCGGTTGTGCTGGATCGCGCGCGACGCCGAGATCGGCGACCGGGTCGCCGAGGAGCTGCAGGCCTGGATCGGCGACCCGGCCGGGGTCGCCATCCTGGAGCCCAGGACCGCGCTCGCCTATGAGCGGAGCGAGCTCGTCGCGGACGAGACGGCCGCCCGCGTGGCGGCGCTCGCCGCCTGGCGGTCGGGGCGGGCGCGGGTGCTCGTGGCGAGCGTCCAGGCGCTCCTCCAGCACACGCTGGCGCCCGAGGACCTGCCGGCCGAGCCTCGCCGGCTCCGACCCGGCGCCCGCCTCGCGCAGGACCCGTTCCTGCGCGAGCTCCTGGGCCTCGGTTACTCGCCGGTGGTCGAGGTCGCCGGTCGCGGCGAGTTCGCCCGGCGTGGCGGGCTCGTCGACCTGTTCCCGCCCTCGTCGGAGCTCCCGGTCCGGCTCGAGCTCTTCGGCGACGAGGTCGAGTCGCTGCGGCTGTTCGACCCGACCGATCAGCGGTCGATCCGCCCGGTCGACGAGATCGTCCTCCTGCCGGCGACCGAGTTCCTGCGCCCGGCCGGCGGCGAGGAGACGCTGCGGGAGCGGCTCGGTCGCGCGGCCGCCCGGCTCCCGGAGCGCCTGGCCGCCGACCTCGAGCGGCTCGTCGGCGACGGCGGGGTCGCGCCGGCGGGCGTCCGGCACCGGCCCGGTCCGGGCGACGCGGTCCGCGCCCTCGATGTCGGGGACGGCGCCGAGGTCTGGTCGCCGGTCCTGGCTCCGGCGACCGGGCTCGACCACGTCGAACGCGGAGCCGTCCTGGTCGTCGACGAGCCCGCTGACGTCGCCGACGCGGCCGAGTTCCTCTGGCGCCAGGCCGACGAGCGGCGCGCCGAACTGATCGACGCCGACGAGCTGCCGAAGGACTGGCCCCCGACGTACCTGCCAGCGCGCGCCTGGAAGGGCCGGCTCGTCTCGTCGCGCACGCTCGAGGTGACGTGGGAGACGGATCCGCCCGAGGGCTCGACCATGGCCCCGGCCGGGCTCTCCTCGGGGGACCTGTTCGGTTGGCGCGAGCCCGCCATGCCCCCGGGGCGGGCGTCCCGCCTGGCGGAGGCAGTCGAGCGCTGGACCTCGGGGTCGGACGGCGAGCCGCCCGCGCGGGTGGTCCTCGCCTCCGACCAGGCGCCGCGTCTCGCGGAGCTCCTCGGCGAGGCCGGCCACGTCGTCGCTCCCGTCTCGCGGATCGTCGAGCCGCCGCCGCCCGGCGCGATCGTCATCGTCGAGCGCAGCCTCAACGGCGGCTTCTCCGGTGGCCCGGACGGCCTCGTCCTGGTCACGGACCGCGAGCTGTTCGGCTCGGTCCGCGTCCGGCGTCCGAAGGCGCTCCGCCGGGTCGTCCCGCGCGACATCCTCGAGCGCCTGACGCCGGGCGACCTCGTCGTCCACGTCGACCACGGCATCGCGCGATACGAGTGCATGCTCCGGCGCAGCAGCGGGCTCGGCGACGAGCGCGACTTCCTCGAGCTTGCCTTCGCCGGCGGCGACCGCATCTACGTCCCGGTGGAGCAGATCGGCCGGATCGCGCGGTACTCGGGCGGCGAGCATCCGGCGCTCTCGCGGCTGGGTGGGAGCGAGTGGCTGCGGACGAAGGCCCGCGTGAAACGAGCCGTCACCGACCTGGCCGAGGAGCTGCTCGAGCTCTACGCGGCACGGGCCGCCGCGCGGGGCCACCCGTTCGCCGGCGACACGCCCTGGCAGGGCGAGCTCGAGGCCTCGTTCCCGTACGAGGAGACGCCGGACCAGCTGCGGGCCGTCGTCGACGCGAAGGCCGACATGGAGGCCGTCCGGCCGATGGACCGGCTGGTCGTCGGCGACGTCGGCTACGGCAAGACCGAGGTCGCGCTCCGGGCGGCCTTCAAGGCCATCCAGGACGAGGTCCAGGTGGCGGTCCTCGTCCCGACGACCGTCCTCGCGACGCAGCATTTCAACACGTTCAGCCAGCGCTTCGGGGCGTTCCCGGTCACGGTCCGCATGCTCTCGCGATTCGTCTCCGCTCCGGAGCAAGCCCGGACCGTCGCCGGGCTGGCCGACGGCTCGGTGGATCTGGTCATCGGCACCCACCGGCTCCTCTCGAAGGACATCCGGTTCAGGGATCTCGGGCTCGTCATCGTCGACGAGGAGCAGCGCTTCGGCGTCGCGGCCAAGGAGCGGCTCAAGCGACTGCGTCGCGAGGTGGACGTGCTGACCCTCTCGGCGACGCCCATCCCGCGGACCCTCAACCTGGCGCTCGCGGGCATCCGCGACCTGTCGGTCATCGAGACGCCGCCGGAGGATCGGCTGCCGATCCAGACCCGGGTCGCCGAGGCGTCGGCCGGGCTCGTCCGCGACGCCATCCTGCGCGAGCTCGATCGCGGTGGCCAGGTCTTCTTCGTCCACAACCGCATCGAGACGATCGAGGCGCAGGCCGAGCAGCTGCGCCGGATGCTGCCGGGCGTCCGGATCGTCGTCGGGCATGGCCAGATGCCCGAGGGCCAGCTCGAGCGGGTCATGCTGGCGTTCGCGGGCGGGGAGGCCGAGGTCCTGGTCTGCACGACGATCATCGAGTCGGGGCTGGACATCCCCAACGCGAACACGATCATCATCGACCGTGCCGACACCCTCGGGCTCGCCCAGCTCTACCAGCTCCGCGGCCGGGTCGGGCGGAGCTCGCGACGGGCGTACGCCTACCTGCTCTACCGGCGGCGCGAACGGATGAGCGAGGAGGCGCGGAAGCGCCTCCAGGCGATCTTCAACGCCTCCGAGCTCGGTGCCGGGTTCCAGATCGCGCTGGCCGACCTCGAGATCCGCGGCGCCGGGAACATCCTCGGCGGCGAGCAGTCCGGCCACATGGCGGCGGTGGGCTTCGACCTGTACAGCCGCCTCCTGGCCGAGGCGGTCGAGGAGCAGAAGGCGAGGCACGAGGGCCGACCGCCGGCCGTCGAGCGGCCGCAGGCCGTGGTGGACCTGCCGCTCGAGGCGCACCTGCCCGACGACTACGTGCCCGACGAGGCGCAGAAGCTCGAGCTGTACCGGCGACTCGCGCGCGCCCGGACGACCGGCGACGTGGGGTCCTTCCGCCAGGAGGTCACGGACCGCTTCGGGCCGCTGCCGCCCGCCGTCCTCCGCCTCGTGGAGGTCGCCGAGCTGCGCCTCCGCGCGGAGGCGGCCGGGGTGTCCTCGATCTCCCGGGAGGAGGGCCTGCTGGTCGTGCGCTTCGGAGCGGCGCTCTCGCGGGCGACCGCGATGCGCCTGCTCGGCGCCGGCGGGCTGCCCGGGGTCCGGCCCGGCGAGATGACCTTCGCCTCGAACCAGGTGAGGATCCGGCTGCCGCGCGATCCGCTGAGGTCGTGGCAGCTGACCCAGGCGGTCGTGGCCAGGTTCGTCGCCGACGACCAGGCGGTCACGGTATGACCGGGCCGACGAACGGTCGCCCCCGGCCCGCCGCCGCCCGGGTCCTGCTCCTCGATCTCGACAAGACCCTCGTCAACGTCGAGGACGGGATCGACTACTGCGGGGCGCTGGCCGAGCTCCGGGCCTCGCTCGCCGGAGCCGCCGCCGACCTTCCGGCCGACACGTCGTGGAATCGCTGCACCCGACCGGTCATCGGCCTGCTCGGCGCCCTCGCAGGTCGTCCCGAGTGGTCCCGCGCATCGGCGATCGTCGAGCGGTTCGAGGTCGCCGGCGTCGACCGCTCGACCGCGATGCCCGGCCTCGACGCGCTCCTGCGCGCCGTCGATCCAGCCCGGGCCGCGATCGTCACCCTGCTCGGGCCCGCGGCGACCGAGGCGGCGATCCGGCGGCACCTGCCGGTGGCGCCGGCCGTCGTCGTCGCGCGACGGCCCGATCTTCGCCCGAAGCCCGCGCCGGACCAGGCGCTCGAGGCGCTGCGCCTCCTCGGCGCCACGCCCGACGAGGCCGTGATGATCGGCGACAGCGAGGTGGACGAGGCGACCGCCCGCGCGGCGGGCGTCGCGTTCATCGGGATCACCAACGGTCGGCCGGACCACCGCTTCGGGCCGGACTCGGGGGTCGCCGACGACCTGCCGGGCGCCCTCGGGCGGCTCGCGGCGATGGGAGCCGCGCTGGGCCTGAGCGGCTGATGCCGATCCACCGGGCGGGCGGGGTCCGGACGAGGCGCGCTTCGACTGGCCGCCGCGATCGTCCGCGCGCAGCGACCCCCAGGAGCCCGCGATGACCGACCTCGACTTCGGACGCTTCGATGCCCTGACCTTCGACTGCTACGGGACGCTCATCGACTGGGAGACCGGGATCGCCAGCGCGCTGCGAGCCTGCCTGGATCCGCACGGCGTGGCCGCGACCGACGACGAGCTGCTCGAGGCCTACGGCCGGGCCGAGGCATCAGCCGAGGCCGGCCCCTACCGGCGCTATCGCGAGGTCCTGGCTCGGGCGTTCCGCGACGTCTGCGACGCCCAGGGCATCGAGCCGACCGGCGAGGAGGTGGCCCGGTTCGCGGGCTCGGTGGGCCAGTGGCCGGCCTTCGCGGATTCGCCGACCGCGCTCGCGCGCCTCAAGGCGCGCTTCCGGCTCGGCGTCATCACCAACTGCGACGACGACCTGTTCGCGCTTTCCAGCGCCCGGCTGGGCGTGACGTTCGACTGGGTCGTGACGGCGCAGCAGGTCGGGAGCTACAAGCCGGACGAGCGCAACTTCCTCGCGGCCTTCGCCCGCCTCCGCTTGCCCCGCGCGCGGATCCTGCACGTGGCCCAGAGCCTCTTCCACGACCACGTCCCGGCCAAACGGCTCGGGCTGTCCACGGTCTGGGTCGACCGCCGCCACGACCGGCCGGGCTTCGGCGCGACGCCGCCGGCCGACGCGGCGCCGGACCTCGTGGTGCCCGACATGGCGACGCTCGCTGACCTCGCGCTCGGCTGACGCCCGGGCCCAGGCCGGCGCTAGGCTTCGCAAGCGTAGCCATGCCATGGCGTCCGACCTCCCCATCCCACAGGAGCCCCTGGTGACCGACGGCCTCTGGTCGCCCGGCCGCCGGAGGCTGACGGTCGGGCTGGTCCTGACGATCACCCTCGTCGCGTTCGAGGCGCTGGCCGTCTCGACGATCATGCCGCTCGTCGAGCGGGACCTCGGCCACCTCGAGCTGTACGGCTGGGTGTTCTCCGCGTTCTTCCTCGGCTCGCTCGTTGGGATCGTCGTCGTCGGCGGGCTCATCGATCGCGGCTCCCTGGTCGGGCCGCTCGGCGTCGGGCTGGGCCTGTTCGCGACCGGCCTGGTCATCGGGGGGCTGGCCCCGTCGATGCCGGTGCTCGTGGCGGGACGGCTCCTCCAGGGCTTCGGTGCCGGCGCCATCTCGCCGACCGCGTACGTGGCCATCGGCCGGTCCATGCCGGAGTCGCTCCGTCCGCGGATGTTCGCGACGCTCTCCACGGCCTGGGTCCTGCCCGGGGTCGTGGGACCGGCGCTCGCCGGCCTGGTCGGCCAGAGCCTCAGCTGGCGCGCGGTCTTCCTCGGGCTCCTGCCGCTCATCGCGGTCGCGGGGACGATGACCGCCAGGGCGCTCGCACGGGTCCCGCCGGCCTCGCCCGCCGAGCACGACGCGGCGCACGCGACGTCCCGGCGTCTGCCGCGGGCGATCCTCGTCGCCTCCGGCGCCGGGCTCCTCCTGGGCGGCCTGACGAGCGGGGCGCCGCTCCTCCTGGCCGGCCTCGGCCTGGCCGGCGTCGCACTCGCCCTGCCGGCCTTCCGCGGCCTGTCCCCGCACGGGACCGTCCGGCTCGCCCGGGGACTGCCCGCCGCGATCGGGCTGCGGGGCGTGCTGACGTTCGGCTTCTTCATGGCCGATGCGTATGTCCCGCTCCTCCTCGTCGGCACGCGGGGCGCCAGCGCGGCCGAGGCGGGTCTCGTCCTGACCGCCGCCACGCTCGCCTGGACGGCGGGCGCCTGGGTCCAGGCCCGCCGGGTCGAGGAGCTCGGGGTCGCCCGCTTCGTCGGGCTCGGGTTCGTCGTCGTGGCCGCCGGGATGGCGACGACGATGCTCGTCCTCGTGCCCGCCGTCCCCTGGCCGCTGGCGGTCGGGACCTGGGGCCTGGCGGGGTTCGGCATGGGCCTCGGCTACAGCCCCCTCTCGCTCGCCGTCCTGCGCGAGGCTCCGGCACAGGCCGTCGGCGCCGCCACCGCGTCCCTGCAGCTGTCCGACACGCTCGGGACGGCCCTCGGGACGGGCGTCGGCGGCGCGATCATCGCGGCCGGCGAGCGGGCCGGGCTCGAGCCCTGGGTGGCGCTCGGCGTCGCGTTCGCCCTGGGCTCGGCCGTCGCGGTCGGGGGCGCTGCGGCGTCGAGCCGGATCGGCTCACCGGACCGGCTCGACGGGTCGGAGGGCCTGGGGTGACCCGCTGGCCGCCCACCGCCGGGAGCCGACGGGCGCTGCGGTAGACTTGCTGGGCTCAGCCGAGCGCTCGCGTGGCGCTGGGGCCGGCGTCGCCCATCGCCACCTCACCGGAGGGCTCCGAACTCGATGTCCGCCGAGGGCCTGCGCGCCAGGATCCGCGAGATCCCCGACTTCCCGAAGCCGGGCATCCTCTTCTACGACATCACGACGCTGCTCAAGGATCCGGCCGCGTTCAAGGATGCGGTCGACCTGATGCTCGCCCCGTATCGCGACGAGCGCATCGAGATCGTCGTGGGCATGGAGTCGCGCGGGTTCATCTTCAGCGCACCGATGGCCTACGAGCTCGGGGCGGGGCTCGTCCCGGTCCGCAAGCTTGGCAAGCTGCCGGCGGAGGTCATCTCCGTCGAGTACGCGCTCGAGTACGGGTCGAACACCCTCGAGATCCATCGTGATGCGATCCAGCCGGGGCAGCGGGTCCTCATCGTCGACGACCTCCTTGCGACCGGCGGGACCGTCCGCGGGACGATCGAGCTGGTGGAGCGGCTGCAGGGCGAGATCGTCGGCCTGGCGTTCCTCGTCGAGCTCGACTTCCTGAAGGGTCGGGAGCGGCTCGAAGGACGGCGGGTCACGAGCGTCATCCGGTACTGAGGCACGGAGCGAGGCGCTCGTGAGCGACAGCGCCCAGCGGCCCCCCGCGGGCCAGGAGCCCGGATCGGCTGGCCCCGCGCCCGCCGGGATGGACGCGGCCCGGCGGCGCTTCTTCCGCGAGTTCTCGCGCGAGCTGGTAAGCACCGCGGCCACCGTCATCAACGCCGCGGGCGCGCTCCAGCGGACATCGGCCGAGGCGGCCGCGGCCATCCTCGATCCGGCCACCGGCGCCGCGCTGCTGGCCGGCGCGCTGCCCCCCGAGCCGCGCCCGGGCCCTCCGAGCGGCTTCCGGAGCGCCTT
>JAPVSP010000303.1:0-3321 GCA_047519685.1 Chloroflexota bacterium | reverse complement strand
GCGCCATCCGAACCCGCCTGGCTCGCCGCGCGGCTCGCCGGCCGGTCCGCCCGGCCGCTCGTGTCCGTCGCGCGGCCCGCCGCGCCGCGGGCGCTGACGGCTCTCTCCCCCGCCGTGGGGTCCCCCGCCGCGCCCGCGGGTCCGATCGCGCTCAGCCACCGGTCACCTCGCCCGCGCGCCGCCAACGCTGCCCGTCACGGGTGTCCTCGACCAGCACGCCACGCTCGGCCAGTTCCTCGCGGAGACGGTCCGACGTGGCCCATTCGCGCGCGGCGCGCGCCACCGCCCGGGCGTCGAGCAGCGCCTCGAGCTCCGGCTCGAGCTCCCGTGGGACCGCATCCGGCCCGACGGCCAGGACGTTGTCGAACGACGCGAGCAGCGCGAGCGCCCGGCCCGCGTCGGCCGTGGAGAGCCGCCGGGCGTCGATCCGTCGGTTGAGCTCCCGGACGAGCTCGAACAGGGCGCCCAGGGCCGCCGAGACGTTCAGGTCGTCGGCCAGGGCCGCATCGAAGGCGTCCTTGGCCGCCGTGAGCAGCCCGGGCAGCTCGACGTCGTCGAGCCCGTCCTCGTGGTAGGCGCGCAGCGCGGCCGCCAGGGCGTCCAGCCGCTCGATCGCCGCCGCCGCAGCGTCCAGGGACGCGTCGCCGTACTCCAGCGGCCTGCGGTAGTGGACGGAGATCAGGGCGTACCGCAGTGCGCGAGCCGAGACGCCGGCCAGGAGCAGGTCGGTCACCCGCGCGATGTTGCCCGTCGACTTGGCCATCTTGGCGCCCCCCATCTGGAGATGGGCGCAGTGGAGCCACGTCTGCACGAACGGTCGACCGGTCGCCGCCTCGCTCTGGGCGATCTCGTCCTCGTGGTGCGGGAAGATGAGGTCGACGCCCCCGGTATGGATGTCGAACGAGGGTCCCAGGTGGGCCATGCTCATCGCGGAGCACTCGACATGCCAGCCCGGCCGACCGGGCCCGAGCTGCGTGTCCCACGAGGGCTCGCCGGGCTTCGGACCCTTCCAGAGCGCGAAGTCGCGGACGTCGTCCTTGGCGTACTCGTCGGCCTCGACGCGCTCCCCGACGCGGAGCTGCTCGGGGTCGAGCTTCGCCAGCCTCCCATAGGCCGGCCATGAGGCGATCCGGAAGAAGATCGAGCCATCGTCCGTCCGATACGCGTTCCCCCGATCGAGGAGCGTCGAGATGAGGTCGACGATGGGACCGATGTGCTCCGTCGCCCGCGGGAGCGCGTCCGGCCGGCTCATCCGCAGCGCTGCCGCATCGGACAGGAACCGGCCGAGCCAGCGCTCGGCGAGCTCTCCGGTCGGGATCCCTTCGGCGGCCGCTCCCCGGATGATCTTATCGTCGATGTCGGTGATGTTCATCACCCAGGTCACGCGATAGCCTCGGTAGCGCAGGTAGCGCACCAGCACGTCCGCGAACAGGAACGATCGGAAGTTGCCGATGTGGGCCGGCCCGTACACGGTCGGACCGCAGGTGTAGATGCGCACGTGCCCCGCCTCGAGCGGCCGGAGCGGTTCGGCCCGGCCGGTCAGCGTGTCGAGGAGCCTGGGCGCGCTCAAGCCCGCTCCTCGAGCACCACCGCCGCCTGGGCGGAGATGCCCCGTCCGGCACCCTCCATCCCCGCCAGATTGCCGGTCGAGGCCTTCACGTTGACCGCGTCGTCCGCGAGGTCGAGCAGCTCGGCGATCGAGTGGCGCATCGCGTCGAGGTGGTCGGCGAGCCGCGGACGAGCGCCGACGATCGTCACGTCCAGCCCGCAGGGCCGGTAGCCGGCCGCCCCGACCCGGCCGACGACCTCGCGCAGCAGCTCGCGGCTGTCGATCCCTCGAGGCGTGGCGGGCCCGGCCGGGAACGATCGACCCAGGTCGCCCAGGCCGGCGGCACCGAGGAGCGCATCGGCGATCGCATGGAGTGCGACGTCCCCGTCGGAGTGGCCGTGGAGCCGAGGCGCGCCGGCCAGCACGATGCCGCCGAGGGCCAGCGGGGACCCGGGACCGAAGGGGTGGCTGTCATGGCCGATGCCGATCCGGGTGCGGATGCGGGCCGAGCGGAGCGCCTCGGCCCGCACGAGATCGTCCGGCAAGGTCACCTTGAGGTTGATCGGCTCGCCGAGGACGACATGGACGGGGATTCTACAGGCCTCGCAGAGGGCCGCCTCGTCGGTCCATTCGACCGGTCCCGCGGGGTCGAGACGGGCGTGGGCGTCCCTCAGGACCCCGCGTCGGAATCCCTGCGGGGTCTGCGCCGTGGCGAGGGTCGCCCGATCGACCGTCTCGACGATCCGGTCGCCCTCCAGCCGCTTGAGCGTCTCGGCGACGGGCAGGACCGGGATGGCGGCGCCGTGCTCGGCGGCCGCGCGCGCGACCCGCTCGATGAGGGCGGGCGAGACGAGCGGCCGGGCGCCGTCGTGCACGAGGACCACCCGGTCGACCGGGGGGCTCGGCTGCGGGGTGGGTCCGCCCCGGGCACGGCCGCCGCCGCGCCGGACGTCGGCTCGGCCGGCGCGGACGACCCCGTCGAGGCCGTCGAGCTCGGCCAGCCCGACCGCCACGGACTCCTGGCGCCGAGCGCCGCCGGCGACGACCGCGACGACCCTGGGTACGTCGGTCAGCCGGGATCGCCAGTCCTCCGCCCGGCCCGGCGCGACCACGACGACGATGCGCTCGACGAGCGGTGAGGCCGCGACCGCGTCGAGCGTCTGCCGGAGGAGCGATCGGCCCCCGAGGGGCGCCTCGAGCTTGTCGACGCCGCCCATCCGTGAGCTCGAGCCGGCCGCCACCACGACGACATCGACCCCGGCGACCCTGCCGTCGGCCGTCGCGACCTCCTCGGCGCTCAATCCAGCTTGGGCTGGGCGAAGATCATGCGCCCGGCCACCGTCTGGAGCACCCGGGTCACGCTGACGTCAAGCTCCCGGTCGATGAACCGGCTGCCGCCCTCGACGACGATCATCGTGCCGTCATCGAGGAAGCCCACGCCCTGGCCCGCCTCCTTGCCCTCCTGGATGACCTTGACATGGAGCTCCTCGCCCGGCAGCACGGCGGGCTTCACCGCGTTGGCCAGGGAGTTGATGTTCATGACCCGGAGCCCCTGCAGCTCGGCGACCCGGTTCAGGTTGAAGTCGTTGGTGAGGATCGTCCGGCTGCGGGACTTCGCGAGCTCGATGAGCTTCGCGTCCACCTCGGGGACATCGGGCACGTCGTCCTCGACGATCTCGACCGGGGTCGGCGAGTCCTTCTGCATCCGGGCGAGGATCTCGAGGCCTCGTCGCCCGCGGTTGCGCCTGAGGGTGTCCGAGCTGTCGGCGATG
>JAPVSP010000302.1:0-3400 GCA_047519685.1 Chloroflexota bacterium | reverse complement strand
CGAACGCCTCGTATGTGTCGCGCGAGAAGAGCACGAACGTCGCCCGATCGACCGACGTCTCATCGCCGAGCGCCGCGGCGACCGTCTCGAGCGCGACGCGGGCCCCCTCGTCGAGCGGGTAGCCATAGATGCCGCAGCTGATCGCGGGGAAGGTCACGGACCGGGCGCCGAGCTCGGCCGCCAGCGCCATCGAGGTCCGGTAGGCGGACTCGAGCAGCTCGCGCTCCCCTCGCCCGCCGCCGCGCCAGACGGGTCCGACGGCGTGGATGACCCAGCGAGCGGGGAGCCGGCCGGCCCCGGTCCAGACGGCGCTCCCGGTCGGGCAGTGGCGCCTCGGCCCGTAGCGGGACTCGAGCTCGGCCATGATCTCCGGGCCGCCGGCCCGGTGGACGGCGCCGTCGACGCCTCCCCCGCCGACGAGGCCCTCGTTCGCGGCGTTGACGATGGCGTCGGTGGGCACGGTCGTGATGTCGCCCTGGCGCAGCGCGAGGACGCGCTCGCCGATCCGCAGCTCGTCCATGGAGTGAGACTACCGCGGCCGCCGAGGGATCTGGAGCCGCCGCGCGCCGGCCTGCCCGGGGCCTCGGCCGCCGCCACCCGGCACCCCGGTTCAGCCCTGCAGCACCCCCGCCGCCACCAGCCCCGCCCGGCTGAGCGGGTCGCGCGTCGTCTCGAGCGCCTCGAGGTCCACCGGTCGCTCGTCCGGCGCCGGCATCGGGCGTCCGAGCAGGTAGCCCTGGGCGGCCGACAGGCCGAGGCTCCGGATGAGGCGCAACTGGTCCGGCGTCTCGAGCCCCTCGGCGACGACCATCGCGCCCCAGCGGCCCGCGAGGTCCGAGATGGAGCGCACGACGGCCAGCGACGTCTCGCGGCGGGCGCCCGCCTGCACGAGGGTGAGGTCGAGCTTGACGATGTCGAAGTGGATCTGGCTGAGCAGCCGCAGGCCGGCGTTCCCGGCGCCGACGTCGTCGGCCGCCGTCCGGATCCCGAGCGCCTGGAGCCGGACCAGGACGCGCCGGAGCCGGTCGATGTCGTCGACGGCATCCCGCTCGGTGACCTCGACGATGACCCGCCCGGGCTCCCAGCCGGCCGCGGCGAGCCGGCCGACCAGGCGGTCGGCCGAGAACTCGGGTGCCTCGAGCGTTCGCGGCGACATGTTCAGGCTGAGCGAGATGCGGCCGTCGATGCCCTTCGCGCGATCGAGGATGGCCGCGATGCACGCGAAGTCGAGGTCGAACGTCCGGCCGGACGCCTCCGCGGCCCGGAAGAGGTGCCCGGGGTCGGTGAACGGCGTGCCGTTCGGCAGGCGGATGAGCCCCTCGAAGGCGATGACCCGACCGGTCGCCAGGTCGACCATCGGCTGGTAGACCGGCCGGAGCTCGCCCGAGTGGATGACCTCGGCCACCGCGGCCGAGCGCTCGGCCAGGGCGCGCGCGTCGGCGATCGCGCCGCCGGTCTCCGGGTCGAAGGCGCGCACCGTGCACCGGCCATCCCGCTTCGCCCGGTAGAGCGCCTCGTCGGCCTGGGCGAAGAGCTGGTCGCGAGTCCGGCCGAAGGCGGGCGCCGCGGTGATCCCGGCCGAGAAGGCGAAGCCACGCGGGAAGGCGGAGCCCTGTCGGGGCTCCAGGCAGGCGATCAGCAGCCGGTTCGCGACGAGCCCAGCGCCGTCGGCATCGGCGTGCGGCAGGAGCACGGCGAACTCATCGCCGCCGATCCGGAAGACCCGGTCGGACGCCCGGACCTGCCCTCGCAGGATGCGCCCGGCCTCGGCGAGCAGGTCGTCGCCGACCGCGTGACCGGCCGAGTCGTTGACGGTCTTGAAGTCGTCGAGGTCGATGAGGATGAGCGCGAGCGACGACCCGTAGCGGAGCGAGATGGCGAGCTGCCGCTCGAACTCCTCCTGGAACGCCCGGTGGTTCGCCAGCCCGGTCAGCGAGTCCTCGAGCGCGTGGCTCCGGGCGGACTCGTACAGGCGGCCCCAGTCGCGACGTGACGCGGCCAGGTCCTCGGCCGGGCGGACGACCTCGCGGGTCAGCCAGGCGACGAGGAAGATCGCCAGCGCGAAGGCGACGGCGAAGCCGGCGAGGACCGGCCGGGAGGCGGTGCCGAAGACGCCGGCGAGCCAGGGGCTGAGCCCGGGCGCGACGAGCGCCACCAGCAGGCCGCCGGTCAGCAGCGCGATGACGAATGTCGCCCCGACGACCAGCAGGAGCCGGAGGCGGACGAGCTCGACCTCGGGCGCCTGATCGGGTTCGGGCGGCTGGGCGACCGGCTCGGTCGGCCGCTCGACGGGCAGGTTGGTCACGGGCCCCCGGGACAGCGTGCCTTGATGGGCTCGTTGTCTCACGCCCGGTGCATCCGAGCGACGGTCCGATGGTCCGGGTCGGCATGGGATGTTTGGTTCGCGCGCGTGCGCGCGAGGGACGGGCGGTCGGGCGCACCGACCGCAGCGGCCATGCGCGCCTGCCGCGTCGGCGGCCGGCCGGCTCGGCTACGATCGGCCCGTGACGAGCCTGGAGACCGGGCGGGCGACCGACCGGCGGCCACCCTTCCGCTACTCGGCCCTGGCCCGAGTGTGGTTCTCGGATACCGACGCCCAGGGCGTCGTCTACTACGGGCGCTACCTCCCCTACTTCGACCACGCCCGGCTCGAGTACCACCGCCACCTGGGGCTCGAGGCGATGTGGCGGGGCGAGCGCGAGTTCGTCATGCGCGCGCTATCGGTCGAGTACGAGGCGCCGGCCCGCTTCGACGACCTCCTGGAGGTCTTCGTCCGCACGACGCGGATCGGGCGGACGAGCATCGCGACCGAGTGCGCCGCCTACCGGGTCGAGGACGACGGGCTGATGTGCACCGCCCGGCTGACGGTCGTGCTCATCGACGTGGCGACACGGCGGCCGATCCCGATCCCGGACGAGTACCGACGGGCGATCGCGGCGTTCGAGGGCCCGTCGGTGGAGGTCGCCCCGCCGGAGCGGTAGGCGCGCCGCCGGCGTCGATCCGTCGGGCTCCGCAGCCGCCGTCCGGCGATCCGCCGGCCCCCGAGCCGTCAGCGGGTGTGTGGCCGGGGCGCGCGCGGTGCCGCCCCGGCCCCGACCCGTCGCGCGGCGACGAGCTCCGCAGCCACGAGGACGGCCCAGACGAGGACCGCGAGGCCGAAGACACTGATCGTCGAGCCCATGTCGGTCAGGCGCTCGGGCGCGAGGAGGAGCAGCAGGCCGAGGCCGAGCATCAGCAGGCCGGAGAGGAGCTTGAGCCGGCGAGCCTCGGTCGTGGTGACGGTGTGCGAGCCCAGGGTGACGGTGAATGCGACGACGATGGCGAGCAGCGGCAGGACATAGATGACGTTGTAGAGCACCAGGTAGCCGTAGTAGGCGAGCGTCGGCAGCGCGTTCAGCGT
>JAPVSP010000301.1:0-1756 GCA_047519685.1 Chloroflexota bacterium | reverse complement strand
GGTAGACGCGGCAGTCGCCGACGTGGGCGAGGTGCGCCCGGTCGCCCGTGAATGCGAGGGCGGTGAGCGTCGTCTGGGCGTCCCGATAGCGGGCGCCGTCCGTCTCGGGGCCGAGGTCGCCCGCCAGGAGCGCGTCGTTCGCGCGCTCGAAGGCGCTGCGCAGGAGCCCGGGCAGGCGCTCGGGCGCGTCCGCGGCGGCCAGCTCCTCGACGACGATGCGGATCGCGGCGCGACTCGCCAGGTCCCCGCCGGGGTGCCCGCCGAGCCCGTCGGCGACCGCCACCGCGACCGCCCGTCCCGCCAGCTCGGCATCGAGCGGCGGTCCGTCGCCCGGCGGGAGGCAGGCCGAGGCCGGGTCGCCCACGACGATCGATCCGAGCTGGTCCTCGTTCCGCTCCCGGACCGGCCCCGTCGTCGAGCGCCCGGCCACCTCGACCCGGACGAGCCCCATCAGGCCGACGCCGCCTGCTCCGCTAGGCCTCGGCCGCTCCCTCCATCGACGGAGACAGGAGCACGGAGCGCCTCGTCGCCCGCGAGTTGGCCGCCAGCCAGAGTCCCCCGATGGCGAGCCAGACCCCCACGGCGCCGAGCGCGATCAGCGTGTCGGCCTGGGTCGAACCGCCCGAGCCGAGACTGAGCGCCACGACCGCACCGAGCATCGCCAGGTTCGCCAGCAACCCCAGGACCGGGACGAGGACGTGCTTCACCGCGTTCCGCTCGGCGCGATGCCAGAACGCGACGACGACGATGGCGTTGGTCATGCCGTAGACCAGGAACGTCCCGACGTTCGAGGCGAGGATGACCTGGAGCAGGTTGTCGGCGCCCAGGACCCCGTACGCGCCGAGCAGCGCGGAGGCCCCCGCCAGGGCGAGGATCCCGTAGTGCGGGGTCGCGAACCGCCCGTGGAGCAGGCCGAGGATCCCGGGCACCTCCCGGTCGCGGCCCATGACGTAGGTGATCCGGACGCCCGTGTTCAGGCAGGCCAGGGTGGTGCCGACGAGGGCGACGAGCACGGTGGCGGCCAGGATCAGCGTGAGCGGGAGGCCGGTGCCGCCGAGCATCCGGTCGCCGATGAACCGGATCATGTCGCCGATCGGCGCGCTCGAGGCCGCGGCCGCGTCGTAGCCGCCGACGGTGGAGACCGCCCCGCTCGCGCCCGTCACCTGGGCTGTGACGCCGGCGTTCACGAAGAGGTTCGTCGAGACGTACTCGATGAGGTAGGCGACGCCTCCCTGGATCGCGAGGGAGAGCAGGACGGCCCGCCGGACGTCGCGCTTCGGGTCGATCGCCTCCGCGCCGAGCGCGGTGACGGACTCGAACCCGACCAGGAGGAGGATCGCGATCGTCCCCTGGAAGAGCACGTTCGAGAAGCTGTGCGGGAGCACGACCGACGCGATGCCCGGGTGGGCGTAGCCCGCGTCCGGGTGGGTCAGGCGGAAGACGATCGCGAGGACCGAGAACGCGATCAGCGCGGTGAGCTGGATGACGTTGATGACGATCGCCGTCATCGTCGAGCCGGCGATGCCGCGGAAGGCGATGGCCCCGGTCACGGCGGCGAAGAGGACCGCCACCCCGACCTCCAGCGGGGTCGAGAGGGTCACCCCGAACAGCCCCAGGATGTAGACGGCCAGCGTCCCGGTGAACGCGACCATGATCCCAGGGTAGATCCAGTAGTAGAGGTGCGAGACCCAGCCGACGACGAACTTGGCGAGGCGGGCGAAGCGGTAATGGAACGCCTCCTCCCGCTCGAGGAAGG
>JAPVSP010000300.1:0-7427 GCA_047519685.1 Chloroflexota bacterium | reverse complement strand
GGCCGGGAATGCGGCCGCCGGAAGCGCGACCGTCGAGCGCGTCGCCGTGGCCCCGCCGGTCGCCGTCGCGGTCGCGGCCGCGTCTCGCCTGGCGGCCCGGGCCGAGCCGGGCGCTCCGATGTCGTTCTCCAGCCAGGAGACGTCGGTCCAGCCAGAGACGTCGGTCCAGCCAGAGACGTCGGCCGCTCCGGGCTCGCCGGCGATGGGCGACCTCGCCGGCTCGCCGGCGCCGGCGGGTCCGTGCGCGGAGCTCCGCGCGACGGCCGAGGATCGATGCGCCGTCGCCGCCCGCGCCCGGGGGGGCGCCGAGATCGCCCGTCAGACCCTGCACGAATCGCAGCGGGCGTACGACGAACACGTGACCGTCGCCGAGGAGGCGGACCGGATCGCCGACCCGCGTGCCGTCCGGGCGGCGAAGGAGGCCGCCCAGCAGGCGTTCCGGAACGCCCGCGACCACGCGGGGTCCCGGGCCGAGCTCGAGGCCGCGGCGCGGACGTGGCTGGCCACCATCAACCGCATCAACACGGACGCCCGCGATGCGGCGGCGCGGGCGACGCGAGAACGAGCGTCGGCGAACGCCCTCGTGACCGTGCTGGAGCGCCTGACGGTGGAGGCGGACGCGGCTCGCATCTCGGCCGAGTCCGCCGAGGAGGCCTGCCTCGCCGCACGGACAGCGGTCGCGGACTGCGAGGAGGCCGCCGCGGCCGCGCCGGCCATCCCCGTCAGCCCGGCCGGTCCCGAGCCCGCCGTGCACTACCCGGAGGATGAGCCCGAGCTCGCCGCGGAGGCGCCGAGCGATCGCGAGCCTCGGGTCGTCCGCCTGCTTCGGGGCGACCGGCACGCGCTCCTCCGGACGGTCGCCGAGCTTGCCGGGGAGGACCCCGAGGAGCGACGCCGCTGGCAGCTCGCCCTGACGGGACTCGTCGACGCGATCGTCGCCCAGGCGATCGAGTCGTCGGCTCTCGACATCCCGGACGAGCCGGCCTTCTGGCAGCCGTTCACCCACGGGCAGCGGCGCGAGATCGCGGCCGCGCTGGGCTCGCTCGGCTTCCGCTACGACGGGCTCGGCGGCTTCGCCGACGGCCGCGTGCCCAGCCAGCGCGACCTCTCCCTGGCGGTCGGCTACGCGGGCCTCGACCCGATGCGGATCCGCAAGTGGCCGACCGAGGCCGAGATGCGCGGCCTGTTCGGCGCGACGCGGGTCGCCGCCGACGACTACCTGGTCGGCGCGGCCGGTGGACTGAGCCTGAGCGAGATGGTCGACCTGCTCGGCCGTCGAGCCGACGCCCTGACCGACATCTGGAACGACTGGGGTCGGGTCCGGCCGAGGCTGCTTGCGGTCGACTGAGCGGTCCCCGGCGTCCCGTGGCCACGTTCCTGGGAGGCGATCAGGCCTCGGCCTCCTCCTCGAAGACCTCCCCGGTCGGGCCTTCCTCCTGGTCCTGCTCGATGATCACGACGCGGAACGCCTCGGCGGCGCTCGAGCCGAGCGCCTCGCCCTCTTCGGCGGCCCACGACCTGATCCGGTTGGCCAGCCGCTCCGGCTCGCGGATCTGACTGGCGTGGGCCTGGAGCGCCGCGATCTTCCGGTCGAGCGTGGCGCCGACGTCGACCCACGCGTCGGGGCGTTCGGTCCAGAAGAGGTACAGGCGGCGGACGACGTGCTTCGCGAGCCCGGATCGGGCGAGCGAGGGGAAGGCCATCGGGTTGCGCGCCGCCGGGTACACGGCGTCCACGGCGGCCATCCCGGCGGCCCGGTGGTCGCTGTGGTTGACCCCACCGCCGCGGTAGAAGACCACCTCGGGGTCCGTGCACAGGACGGCGTCCGGCCGGAACGCCCGGATCTCTCGGACGAGCAGCTCCCGCATCGCGAGGTCGTTGGCGAGCGCGCCGTCCGGCTGGTGGAGGAACGTCACGCCCTCGTAGCCGACGATCGCGGCCGCGTCCCGCTGCTCGGCCTCGCGGAGGGCCGCCAGCTCGAGCGGGTCGAGCTCGGGATCCTCGCCGCCCGCGTCGCCGCTCGTGCAGCACACCAGCCAGCCACGCGAGCCCTCGTCGATCCACCGGGCCGCCGTGGCCGCCGGGCCGAAGTCGGCATCGTCGGGGTGCGCGACGACCACCATGAATCGGGCCGGACGCCACGAATGATCGTGGTGTCGCGGCGCGGCGGTCTGGGCGCCCTCGGCTGTCGACATCGTTCTCCGTCGTGCTAGCATGCCGGTCGCGGCTTCGCTCGTCTCCCCCCACGCGCGATGCCGCTCGCCATGCCTAGGGCTCGCCGGGCGATCCGGACCTGGCCTCGGCCAGAGCCGCGAGCACCTCCTGGGCGTGCCCGTCGGCCTTGACCCTGGGCCAGACCCGGGCGATCCGTCCGTCCGGCGCGACGAGGAACGTCGAGCGCCGGATCCCCATCGACTCCCGGCCGTAGGACGTCTTGAGCTGCCAGGCGCCGTATCGCTCGGCGACGGCGTGGTCCTCGTCGGACAGGAGGGTGAACGGCAGCCCGAACTTCTCGCGGAACCGCGCGTGGCTCCGTGCGCCGTCGGGGCTCACGCCCCAGACGTCCGCGCCCTCGTCTCGGAAACCGGCCTCGGCGTCGCGGAACTGGCACGCCTCCGTGGTGCAGCCGGGCGTGTCGTCCTCCGGGTAGAAGTAGAGGACGGTCCAGCGACCGCCCTGGTCGCTCAGGCGGTGGATCGACCCGTGCTCGTCCGGGAGCTCCACTTCAGGTGCGTGGTCGCCCGTCTGAGGCATGCTCATGGCCGGAGGGTAGCAGGGGACTCGACGACGAGCAGGAGACCGCGCCTGACGCTGACGGCGGCGTCCTCGACGGCGCGGACGTTCGACAGTCCGCGGGCCGGCCCCTCGGGCAGCGGCTCGTCGGACAGCGGGTAGACCAGCCCGCGGGTCGTGACGCCCTCGACTCCCGGGCCGAGCGGGATGAGCGACACGATGGCGCCCACCGGTCCCGGCAGGAGCCGTTCGGCCGGGCGGCCATCCGGTCCCGGAGCGCGCAGCAGGACGACCCGCGCGCGCTCGTCGAGGAGGACCGCCTCGGTCCCTGAGAGCGCCGGCAGCGCCAGCAACCCGAGGTTGGCGAGCTCGTGATCGAGCCTTGGGCCGCCGAACGCGCCGAGGACGGTCAGGCGCCGAGCGCCACGCCGGAGGGCGGCGAGGACCGCCAGCTCGGTGTCCGTCTCGTCCTTCGCGACGGACGCACGCTCCACCGCGACACCCGCGGTAGCGAGCTCCTCGAGCGCGGCCTCCCCGAGCGAGTCGAAGTCGCCGACGACGAGGTCGAGATGAAGCTCGAGGCGCTCCACGGACCGGGCACCGCCGTCGGCCGCGACGACGAGCGCGACGCCCTCGGCCCAGCCCGGCCAGGCCGCGTCCAGGGCCACGCGCTCCGGGACGTCGCCATCGGCGACGACGATCGCATGCATCGGGCGGCTCCAGCCTACCCGGCTGGGCGTCGCGTGGGATCGGCGGCACCTGCACGGTCACGGAGGATGGGCCGCTCGAGGAACGTCTCCGCCCAGGCGCGGACCGTCGGATGGACGTCGTCCGCACCCGCGGCCCGGAGGGCGTCCCCGTCCGCCAGGATCGACTCGATCCCGATCGCCCGCACGCCGACCGCCCGAGCCATCCGCATGTCGTCCGGGGCGTCGCCCACGTAGACCACTCGATCCGGCCGGTCCGCCAGGCCCAGTCGATCGAGGGCCAGCCGAAGCGGCCCCGGGTCGGGCTTGTGGACATCCATATCGTCGCCGAAGACGCGGACGGCCAGGAGCCCGCCGAGGTCGAAGCGGGCGAGCAGGGGCTCGACCAGGGCCCGGCTCGTCGCGGTCACCAGGCCGAGCCGGTAGCCGGCCGATGCGAGGGCGGAGAGCGCCTCCACGTTCCCGTCGAAGACGCGCGTCCCATCGACCCGGAAGTGGCGCTGCCAGACCGCCTGAGCCTCGGGCATCCGCTCGTCGGGCACGCCGAGTCGGCGGTACAGGACCCGCCAGTCGGCCGCGTAGTGGCGCCGGTACGCCGCCCGGTCGAAGGGCAGGCCGAACGCCGCCATGACCTCGGCGTTGGCCCGGTAGAACGTGTCGAGGGAGTCGACGAGCGTGCCGTCCCAGTCGAAGAGGACCGCGTCCACGACCCGATGCTACGCCCTGGAGCCCGGGCGGCGCGATCGGCGGCCCTGCTAGACTCGGCCCGTGCCCGACACCCCCCTGCATCCGGCCATCCAGCGCGTCGCCGAGGCCGCCTCGAGGAAGGGCGTCAAGATCGACGTGACGGTCTTCGACGTGTCGACCCATACGGCCGAGGAGGCGGCGGCCGCGGTCGGCGCGGATCTCGGCCAGATCGTCAAGTCGCTGGTCTTCGTCGCGCCCGCCGACGATGACGGCGCCCTCGAGCCGGTCCTCTGCCTCGTGTCCGGGACCAACCGGGTCGACCTGGCCCGGCTCGCGGCCGTGACCGGCGAGCCCGACATCCGGAGGGCGACCGCACGCGAGGCGAACGACCTCACCGGCTACGTCATCGGCGGCGTCCCGCCCATCGGCCATCCGAGGCCGCTGCGGGTGGTCATGGATCCCGACCTCGGCCGCTTCCCGGTCGTGTGGGCGGCGGCCGGCACCACGACCGCCGTCTTCCCCGTGCCGCCGGCCACGCTCCGGATGCTCGCCAACGCCCACGTGGCACCGATCGCCGAGGAGCGACGACGGGCGGACATCGAGGCGGAGGAGGCCGAGCGCGCCGATCGCCTGGGGACCGGCGGCGGCTTCGCGGGCCCGGCAGCGACCCAGCGCGCGGGCGCCTGACGACGCATCTCCGGGCGGCGGTCCCGTGGTGAGCCCCGAGCCGCACGACTCGGTGGTCCAGTACCCGGGGGGCATCCGGGCGCGCTACCGGTGGGCGGGCAGCGGGGCGGGAGCGACCGTGTTCGCGCTCTCGGAATCCGGCGGCTCGCTGGTGGACCTGGGCGGTCGCGTCGCGGCCGACCCTGACCGGCTCTGTCGTGCGGAACTGCGCGTCGAGTCGCCCCTCGGGAGCTGGACCGTCCGCCTCGCCAGCGCGATCTTCGACGAGCCGGCCGGCGTCCTCTGGGACTCGCCCGGTCTCCTCGTCGTGAAGTACGGGTTCCACACGTACGGTCTCGACAGACGGTCCGGCACGCTGCGCTGGGACCACCGCTCGCAGACCCCGCTGCTCTCGGTCATGGCCTCCTCTCGCCTCGACCACATCCTGGTCCAGAGTGAGCTCGAGACGTTCGCGCTGGAGGCCGACGGGACGGTGGCCTGGCGGGCGGCACACTCCGACGTCGTCGCCGGCGCGGAGCTCGTGGGCGGCCGGCTCGTGCTGACCTCGTATGGCGGGCTGGTGACCGCGCTCGACCCCGTGACGGGGCGGACCGTCGACTGAGCGGCTCCGCCGGTGTGGACGGGCGGTGGATAAGTCGGGGGTCGGGCCCAAGTTGGTGGACGACGCCGGTTGACCCGGCCGAGCGGCGTCCGCTAGCGTAGATGCCAGCCCGGAGGGGCCGAGCGACACTAACGGCGGCGATCGCATCAACGCCCACGCGTCGAGTAGGTTCCTTCGGGCCCTTCTGTGTCTCGGGCAGGGGACGGCCGAGACCGCGGAGCCTCCACGATGGACGCCGCTATCATCCGTCCGTGGATCCCCAGGTCCTGATCGTCGCCGGCTTCGTCGCGCTCGCGGCCGGAGCTCTCGTGCTCCTGAGCTTCGGGCCACGGTTCAGGGTCGGCCGCCTCCTGGCAGCGACGCCGGAGGTGCCCATGGCCGCCGCCATCGCGGCGGCCGAGTCGGGCCGGGCCGGCTATGTCCGCGTGACCGGTCGGATCGACAGCGAGACCGACTTCGAGGACGCCCAGCATCGACCGCTCGTCTTTCGCCGGACGCGGATCCAGGTCCGTCGCGGCTGGCGATGGACGACGGTCGAGGACCAGACCGAGGCGGTCCCGTTCGCGCTCAACGCGGGGCTCACCTCGATCCGGGTCGACTCCGCGGCGCTCGGGGTCGGTCTCGTCGTGGTCCAGCGGGAGTCGGTGGGGAGCGCGGCGGACCTGCCCGATCGCGTGCCGCCCGGCACGGCCCCGGCGGCCCGAGTCCGCGCGCTCATCGAGCAGGTGTCCTCGGTCGAGCACGCCATCGTCCTGGGGATGCCGGTCCGCGTCGCGGACGGCTCGACCGTCCTGACGTCGGGGACGGGCCGGCCGCTCGTCCTGACCACGCTCGAGGCGGACGAGGCGATGCGCGTCCTGACCGGCGGAGATCGGCCGCGCACGTTCCTCGCCGCGTCGCTGCTCGCCGCCGGCCTCCTGCTCGTCGTCGGGGGCCTGCTCGTGGCGGCCGTGGAGGCGATCGCGTGAATCGTCGCCTCGGGCTCGCCGTCGCCGCCGTGGCCCTGGGGGCGATGGCCGCGCTCGCACGGCCCGCGCTGCCGCCGTTCGCCGGCGGCAGCCTCCTACACGTCGCCCTGCCGTCGACGGCCGTCGTCGCCGCCGATCCATCGCCGACGCCGGCCGCGGCCGGGGACCCCCGCAGCTCTGGCCAGGGGCCCGGGCTGGTGGGCCAGCCCGTCGTCGCCATCGGCGGCGTGCTGGCGGTCGGCCTCGCCTCGGTCGCGATCACGCTGCTCTACGTCCGCGTCACGGCCCACCGGCGGGACTGACGGTCCACCCAGGACCCGAGCCCGCCGGCTCGCCGGGTCGGGTCGGCTCGGGCGGGGTCGGTGCGGGCGGCAACGGGGGTGGCGCCGACCGCCTCGCCGTCCCGTGACGTTCGTCCTATTGGCAAGAACTGTGAGCATTCCTACGCTCAACGGGTCGAAGTCCACATTTCCTCCACCCGTGACCGCTGGACCGCATCCTCGACCTCCGGACGCCACGCTCTCCGTGACCAAGGCCGCCCGACTGCTCGGCGTGCACCCGAACACCGTGCGGGCGTGGAGCGATCAGGGTCGTCTCAGGTACTTCCGGATCAACCCGCGGGGCGACCGCCGATATCGGCTCGGCGACCTCCAGCGGTTCGTCGCCGGAGGCCAGACGGCGCTCGAGGGGGGCAGGGGCCTCGCGCCGGACGCACCGGCCACACGTCATCGACCCGCGCTCACGGCCCTCCCGGCGGGCGCCTCGCCCGTCCCGGCCCAGGCCCCGCCGGCCCCACATCCCGATCTGGGCCTCCTCGCGATCCTCGCCGACGTCGTCGCGACGGGTCGCGAGCTCGATGCGACGCTCGCCGCGGCCGTTCGCACGCTCCGTGACGGCTGGGGCCTCGCGGCCAGCGGGGCCTGGGAGCGGATCGCCGGTCGCCTGGTCCCGCGCGCGATGGCCGGCGCCGCGCGCCCGGCCGAGCTCCCCGAGTCGTTCGGCATCCTCGGCCGCGCGATCGACTCCGACGCGGCCGTGGGGGGG
>JAPVSP010000299.1:0-7930 GCA_047519685.1 Chloroflexota bacterium | reverse complement strand
GCCTGGGCCGCCGCTCGGGTCGTGTCGGCCGTCTACCAGCAGTACATCTCGCCCGGCGACCTGGCCGTGCCGCTCCCGGTCCGGGTCGTCCAGTCGGTGCCGGACGCCATCGCGGCCCTGCTCGCGACCTGGCTGCTCGGCGAGGTCGTCGGTGGCCTGGCGGCCCGCAGCCTGGTCCTCGAGCGATCCTCGCTCCCGCGGGCGATCGGGGCGGGCCTGCTGACGCTCGTGGCTCGGCCGCTGACCACGCTCGCGACGCTGCTCGTGACGGCCGCCGTCTCGGTCGCGCTCATCGCACCGCCGATCGCCGTCGCCGCGATCGCCTGGTCCGCGGTGCGGCTCGACCTCCTCGCGAACGCGCAGCCGACGGCGATCGTCGCCGGAGCGCTGGGCTTCTCGGCCGCCTGGCTCGCCGGGATGATCCTGGCGGCCATCGTCACCGCGTGGCGGAGCGCGCTATGGACGGCCCTGGCGATCGACCGCCGCCCGGCCGCGGCGCCGCTGACCCAGGCGAGCGTGGCGCAGACGACGCCCACGGGCTCCGCCTGAGCGCGATGCGCATGCTGGCACGCGGCGTCACGTACGCCCGCCGCCGCCCGTCAACCTCGCACGGTCGCGCTGCGAGTGCCTGCTACACTGCGCGCGATCGCCGGCCCGGGCCGCGCGGGCCCGCCCCACGGAGGCACTGAGCGCAGGCATGCCCGTCGAGATCCAGGGCATCTTCGACGCCATCGGGCAGTTCTTCGACAACCCGTTCGTCCACCTCGCGTTCCAGGCGGCCGGCGTGTACATCGTGGTGCTCTGGCTGGCGGCCGCGTTCTGGGCGTTCCGCGATCTGCAGCTGCGGACCGAGAACCCGGTCCTGCCATACCTCGCGGCGGCGATGGTCATCCTGTTCACGCCCGTCTTCTTCCCGCTCGCGGTCATGGTGTACAGGATCGTCCGGCCCCAGGAGCGGATCGGCGAGGTCAGCGAGCGGCAGCTCGCCGAGGAGGCGCTGCTCGCCGAGGTCGAGGCGATCCGCTCGTGTCCGACCTGCGATCGTCGCGTCCACGATGAGTGGATCATCTGCCCGACCTGCCGGACGCGACTGAACCGCGTCTGTCCGAACTGCGGGAAGCTCGTCGGCCTCGACTGGTCGCTCTGCGCCTGGTGCGGGAAGGACTTCGAGCGACGCGAGGCCGCGCTGGCCGAGCCGTTCGTCAGGCCCGAGGAGGAGACCACGACGGTGCGCTCGGTCCGACCGGTCTCCGCCCGAGGGTCGTCGGCGCGCGCCGGCGCGATGGCCCGCCCGCCCGGCCCGCGATCGCCGGTCGCCCCGACCGACCCGCTCCCGGAGCGTTGATCCACCCCGACTCGAGCGAGCCGCCGGCGGACGGCCCGACAGGCCCGAGCACAGTCCCGCCCGAGGCGGCCCCGACCGACACGCCCTCGCGGCCGGGCACCGGCACCTTCACCATCGAGGGCCGCGCCGCCCCCGGCCTGTTCGTCGTCGGCTGGCTCGCCACGCTCATCGGCGGCGGCCTGCTGCTGGTCGGGCTGCTGGCCGCCGGCGGCCCGGCGGCCGTCGGGATGGTCCTGGCGGGCCTCGTCGTGCTGTCGATCGGTCTCATCGCCGGCGCGGGATCCCAGGCCATCGAGCGACGGGCGCGGGGGATGCCGGGCTATGCCGGCCCGTCCCCGCTGCTCGTCTTCGTCGCCGTCGTCCCGGTCGCGCTGCTCCTGCAGGTCGTCCTGGGCGTCCCACTGCGGGCGCTCGGCCTGGACCTCGAATCGCCCCTTGCCGCGCTGCTCGGATTCCTGCTGATGGCGGCCACCTACATCGGCCTGATCCGGCTCCTGGTCGTCGGTACCGGTGCCCTCACCTGGCGCGACATGGGCGTCCGTCGCCCGTCGCCGCAGCAGCTGACCGAGCTCGCGATCGGCGGGTTGATGGGCTTCCCGCTCATCGTGATCACCGGGTTGCTCGCGGCGGTGCTCGGGCAGTTCCTCGCGCTCCCAACGAGCCTGTTGCCGGCCGGGGGCGGCCTGGCGGGCGGGCTCATCAACCTCCTCTCGGCGGCGGTCGTCACGCCGATGGCCGAGGAGACGTTCTTCCGGGGGTTCGCGACGACCGCCTGGCTGCGCGGCGTCGGCCCGAACGCGGCGATCCTTCGGGGCGCCCTGTTCTTCGCCGCCGCGCACGTCCTGACGGTCGGGGGCGACACGTTCGCGGTGGGCGCGGAACACGCCCTGTTCGCCTTCGTCGCTCGCATCCCCGTCGCGCTCGCCCTCGGCTGGCTGTTCGTCCGGAGCCGCTCGCTCTACGCGACGGTCGGTCTGCACGCGATGTTCAACGGGCTGCCCGTCCTCGCCCTGCTGTTCACGGGTCAATAGGGACCGGCGGGGGCGCGAGCCGCCCTCGGCCCTTGCGGACGGTCGGCGGATGGGGACGGGCCTGGGCTCCGATGACCCGGCGGTGAGCGCGCTGTGAGTGCCGGTGAAGAGCCCGGCCGTAGGCTTCGCGTCGTCCCCGGGTCCCGGATGGCGGGGGAATCGGCGGGCTCCGTCGTTCGGGGTCCGGGGACGACCAGGACCGCCCGCTCGACTTGAGGATCGCGATGGCCGCGCCCCTGCCGCTCCCTCCGATGTTCCCCCGTCGCCTCCGCGAGCTGCCCGCCGACGAGCGGCCGCGCGAGCGGCTCGCCCTCCGGGGACCGGCCGGCCTGACCAGCGCCGAGCTGATCGCGCTCATCTGGGGATCCGGCTCGCGCGGACGGAGCGCCGTGGCTCTGGCCGAGGACGCTCTCGCCCGCCACGACGGTCTGACCGGGCTGGCCCGGGCGTCGGAGATCGAGCTCGCCTCCATCCCCGGCGTCGGGACGGCGCACGCCGCCGGGCTCATCGCCGCCTTCGAGCTCGGACGACGGCTGCTCGCCGACTGGCCGACGGGTCGCTGGTCGGTCCGCTCCCCGGGCGACGTCGCCGACCGGCTCGTCCTCCAGATGGGCCGGCTCGAGCACGAGGAGCTTCGGGTCGTCCTGCTCAACGCCAAGAACGTCGTCCTGCGTGTGGCGACGGTCTACGTCGGCAACGTGAGCGCCTCGCTGGTGCGAGTCGGCGAACTCTTTCGGGACGCCGTCCGGCTCAATGCCAGCGGCCTGATCCTCGTCCACAACCACCCAAGCGGGGATCCGACGCCATCCCCGGACGACCTCCATCTGACCGCCGAGGCGCTCGCCGCAGGGCACCTGCTCGACGTCCAGGTCCTCGATCACCTGGTCGTGGGTCACGACGCGTGGGTCTCGCTGCGTGATCGTGGGATCGCCTTCGACCGCCCGGGACCGAGCCGAGCGCCGTCGCGGGACGCGCCGTGACAGGCCAGCACGGCACTGGCCGCTGCCGAGCGCCTCGGAGCCGCTCGACGCACCGGCGCCCGAGGTGACGACCCGGGTGGGGTTCCGCGAGGCCGGCACGTCGAGCTGGGCCGGGCGACGATGCCGCTATACTCTCCGGGCTCCCCCGACGACTCCCGCGCGACCGGGCCCGCGTCCCCACTCCTGGCGCCTCCCCGAGGCCGCGCGACCACGAAGGACCAGTCCTCCGACATGCTCGACGCGATCCTCGGCCTGTTCTCCCGCGACATCGGGATCGACCTCGGTACCGCCAACACCCTCGTCCACGTCCGCGACCGGGGGATCGTGATCAGCGAGCCGAGTGTCGTGGCGATCGACACGAAGTCCAAGCAGGTGCTGGCCATCGGCGCCGAGGCGAAGCGCATGGTCGGCCGGACGCCGGCGAGCATCGTCGCGGTCCGACCGCTCCGGGACGGGGTCATCAGCGACTTCGACGTGACCGAGCAGATGATCCGCTACTTCGTGAAGAAGGTGCACGACCGGGTCGGCCTGATCCCCCGGCCGAGGATGCTCCTCGGCATCCCGTCGGGCGTCACGGAGGTCGAGAAGCGGGCGGTACGCGACGCCGCGCTCAACGCGGGTGCGCGGTGGGCCCGGCTGATCGAGGAGCCCATGGCCGCGGCGATCGGCGCCGGGCTGCCCGTGAGCGAGCCGTCCGGCTCGCTCATCGTGGACATCGGGGGCGGCACGACCGAGGTCGCCGTCATCAGCCTCGGCGGCATCGTCGTCTCGCGCAGCATCCGGGTCGGCGGCGACGAGATGGACCAGGACATCGTCGCCTTCGCCCGGCGCGAGTACAACCTCTTCCTCGGCGAGCGGACGGCCGAGGACATCAAGATCGCCATCGGATCGGCCTACCCTGGCGAGTGGGACCAGCAGCGCGTCTCGCTCCGCGGGCGCGACCTGCTGACCGGCCTGCCGCGGAGTGTCGAGGTGGGCGCCGACCAGATCCGCGAGGCGATCGAGCCATCGGTCGTCCAGATCGTCGACACGATCAAGGACACGATCGAGGAGACGCCCCCCGAGCTCGTCGCCGACATCATGGACCAGGGCATCGTCCTGGCCGGGGGCGGCGCCCTGCTGGTCGGCCTGGACCGGCGCGTCGCCGAGTCGACCCAGATGCCGGTCCACGTCGCGGACGATCCGCTGACGTGCGTCGCGCGCGGGACGGGCGTCGTCCTGCAGGAGATGGCGAACCCGCAGATGGCGCGCGTCCTGGTCGCCGAGACCTACTCGCGGCCTCCTCGCTAGGACATCGCTGCCGTCGCGAGCCGTCATGAGCACTCTCCTCGCCAGCCGCACGAGCCGACGCCGGGCGATCGCCTACTCGCTGCTCGTCGCGTGCTCGCTGGGGCTCATGGCCGTCTCGTCGAGCCCGGTCATCCTCGAGCTCCAGCACGGCGTGGCCTTCGCCTTCCGGCCGATCCAGTCGGCCGTCGACTCCGTGGCGTCGACGATCAGCTCGACCGTCGACGCGCTGGGTGAGATCCAGCGTCTCCGGGCCGACAACGAATCGCTCCGCCTCGAGAACGAGCGGCTGGCCAACGAGAACGCGCGGCTCGACGCGGCCCGGCGGGAGAACGACCAGCTGACGGCCCTGCTCCAGCTCCGCAGCGGCCTGGACTACACGACCGTCGCGGCGCGGGTGATCGGCCGCGATTCATCCGAGTTCCGGCGGGTCGCGACCATCGATCGGGGCACCGACCAGGGCCTCGCGTCCGGCGACGTCGTCATCGGGGCCGGCGGCGCCCTGGTCGGCCGGATCGTCGACATCGGTCCGGACTTCGCGCGGATCCAGCTCATCAACGACACGGCGTCGACCGTCGTCGGCCAGCTCCCGACGAGCACGGCGACGGGGGAGGTCGTCGGCCAGCTCGGCGGCGTCCTGGTCATGCGGAACATCGACGCGAGCGAGACGGTCCAGGTCGGCGAGGAGGTGACGACGGCCGGGCTCGAGCTCGCCGGGGGCGTCCGGTCCCCGTATCCGCGGGGCCTGCTCATCGGCCAGGTCGTGGACGTCAAGCGCGATGCGAACGCGGTGGTCCAGACGGCCTACCTCCAGGCCGCGGCCGATCTCGACAAGCTCGCCTTCGTGCTCGTCATCACGGACTACCAGGGTGGCCTTCCGCCGCCCGACCAGCAGCCGACCGACCAGCTCAACCCGGACGGGACCCTGCCGGGCGGCGAGCAGCCCTACGTCACGCCCGCCCCGTCGGGCGCTGTGCCGTCCCGATCGCCCGCCCCGTCGAAGACCCCGTAACCTGGTCGGCGCGCCCGCCGGCGGGTCAGCCGGCGCTGGTACGCTGTCGACCATGAAGGGACTCGTCCTGGCCGGCGGGACCGCCACCCGGCTCTTCCCGCTGACGATCGTGACGAACAAGCACCTGCTGCCGATCTACGACCGGCCGATGATCTACTTCCCGATCGAGACCCTGGCCGGCATGGGGATCCGCGAGGTCATGGTCGTCGTCGGCGGCAAGAGCGTCGGCGACGTCGTGGAGCTGCTCGGCGACGGGACCCACTTCGGGCTCGACCTGACGTACCGCTACCAGCGCGGCGCGCTGGGCATCGCCCATGCGATCGGGCTCGCCCGCGACTTCGTCGGCGACGAGGCGTTCTGCTGCATCCTCGGCGACAACATCCTTCGTGGCCCAGCCCTCGCGGGCACCGCGACGGAGTTCGAGTCCGGGCCGTGGGGCGCCGGAACGCTCCTCTATCGAGTGCCCGATCCCGAGCGGTTCGGTGTGGCCGAACTCGACCCGGCCGGTCGGGTCGTGGGCTTCGAGGAGAAGCCCACCCACCCCAAGAGCGACCTCATCCCGATCGGCGTGTACTTCCTGCGTCGCGACGCGTTCGAGGTCATCGAGCGACTCGTCCCCTCGGGTCGCGGTGAGCTCGAGGTCACCGACCTGCTCAACCACTACATCCCCGGAGGGGGGCTGTTCACCCGGACGTACGCGGGGCACTGGACCGACGCCGGGACCGTGCCGTCGCTCCTGCGGGCCGCCCAGCTCGCGGCCGCCGACGCGGACGAGGGCCACCTGGCACCGCCGCCGCAGCGGCCCGGCGAACGGCGCCAGGAGGTGGCGCTCCCAGCCGGTCCGGGCGAGGCGCGACCTGGGGAGGACGCCCGTTGACCGAGGCGCGGCCGCGCCGCGGCGCGCACCTGCTCGTCACGGGCGGGGCCGGCTTCATCGGCTCGTGCTTCGTGCGCGACATCCTCGCCCGTCGCGACGGGACCACGATCACCGTCCTGGACAAGCTGACCTACGCGGGCAACGAGGCGAACCTCGATCCGGTCCGGGCCGACCCGGAGCAGGCGGCCCGTCTCCGCTTCGTCCGCGGTGACATCGCCGACGCGGGGATCGTCGCGCCGCTCGTGGCCGTGGCCGACGCCGTGGTCAACTTCGCGGCCGAGTCGCATGTGGACCGCTCGATCCTCGATCCCGAGGCGTTCCTGCGGACGGGCGTGCTGGGCGTCCACGTGCTCCTCGAGACCTGCCGGCGGGAGGCGGACCTCGCCGCTGGCGGTGAGCGCCTCGACGAGGGCGGGTCGGCCCGGCCCGCGCCACGCTACGTCCAGGTCTCGACCGACGAGGTGTACGGGTCGGTGGCGACGGGGCGGTCGGTCGAGACGGATCCAGTCGCGCCTCGCTCGCCGTACGCCGCGGCCAAGGCCGCCGGCGAGCTCCTCGTCCGCGCGTACGTCGTGACCTACGGGCTGGATGCCGTCATCACCCGCGGCTCCAACACGTACGGGCCCTACCAGCACCCGGAGAAGCTCATCCCGCTGTTCATCACCAACGCCCTCGAGGACCGTCAGCTGCCGCTGTACGGCGACGGGCTGCAGGAGCGCGACTGGCTGTACGTCGCCGACCACGCCGCGGCCGTCGAGCACGTGCTGCGCCACGGCGTCACCGGCGAGACCTACAACGCTCCGGGCGGGACCGAGCTGCCGAACCGCGAGGTCGTCGGACGGTTGCTCGGCCTGCTGGCCAAGCCGTGGTCGCTGGTCCGGAGCGTGCCGGACCGCCCGGGCCACGACCGGCGGTACGCGATGGACGGCTCCAAGCTCGCCGCGCTCGGCTGGGCGCCGCGTGTCTCGTTCGAGGAGGGCCTGGAGCGGACGGTGCGCTGGTTCCGCGAGAACGCCGAGTGGTGGCGCGCGGTCCGCTCGGGCGACTGGGACGACTACTACGAGCGGCAGTACGCGGCGCGGCTCGCCGCCTCGAGCGCGGTCGAGGCCGGGCCGACCGACGAGGGCTGACGGTGCGCGTCGCGGTCACGGGTGCCGGCGGCCGCCTCGGCCGGGCGCTGGTGGCGGCGCTCCAGGACGCGCCGTTCACGGGTCCGTTCGGGCCGCTCGAGTGGCGGCGGCAGGAGCTCGACCTGGACGCCCCGGAGGGATTCGCGGCCCTGCTCGACGCCGCGCGGCCCGAGGTGGTCGTGCACGCCGCGGCCTGGACCGACGTCGACGGCTGCGCCCGCGACCCCGAACTCGCGATGCGGCGGAACGGTGAGGCGAGCGGCCGCCT
>JAPVSP010000298.1:0-6098 GCA_047519685.1 Chloroflexota bacterium | reverse complement strand
GGGAGCCGACCTCGCGGATCACGCCCTACGCCATCCGGCCCTTGCCGGCGGGTCGTCGGGCCGCGTCCACGCTCCACTCGACCACGGGGAGGGCCGAGGTGACGACCGGCTCGGCGCACACGAGGGGATTCCTGTTCTGCGACCTGCGCGGCTATGCGGCGTACGTCGACGCCCACGGCGACCACGTCGTCGCCGAGCTCCAGCCCGTCCGTGTCCCCGGCGCCGACGCCCGCCGGCTCCGTCGCCGCACCGAGCCCCTCGGTCGCGCGGGTCGACGTGACCGGGACCGAGACCTGCACCCAGCTCGACCCGGGCGTCGCGACGATGGTCGGGTCGGTCAGGCAGATCCGCGGCGAGAAGCTGCAGTGCCGCGATGAGATGTCCGATCCCAGGGTGTCGGGAACGACGGACGTCTTCAACATCGACTACGACCAGCAGCCGGACGGAAGCGCGGTCGCCTGGTGGCCTTCCTTCGCTTACCGCAACGGCGCCGGCTCCTGGGTCGCCCTCTCCGGTCGCACGTCGGTCTCGGCGGCCGGTCTGCACGACATCTCAGGCGTCCTGCAGGGCACGGGCGGATTCGTCGGCCTCGAGTACCACCAGCACGTCGTGGGCACCACGTACCCGTGGTCGGTGACGGGCTGGATCGACGCGGCCGAGTGACCGACGGCGGGCGGCCTACCCCGAGGTCGGAGATGGCGCGGCCGACGGGGCGACGATGGGCGCCTCGCCGGCGGCCGGCTTGAGGATCGTCGTCGACTCGGCCTTCCCGGCGGTCGTGTCGGTCGTGTAGGTGGCGGTGACCGAGCCGTCCTTCGCGAGCGTCATCCTCACGGTGACGGGAGCCGTCCCGGCGAGCCCGAGCGCCGTCGCGGGATAGGCCGCATCGATGACCAGACCATCGGGCCCGTCGGACGCCACCGTCGTGCCCTGCGGCTTCGTGAGCGCGTCGAGCGGGGCGCCTCCTGCGAGCTGGCCGTCCACCTGGACCCAGTCGCTGCCGGGCTTGAGGACCCACGCATGGGGGGGCAGCGTCCGGTAGGTGACCGACTGCCCGCCGGACTCGACGACGAACTCGCTGCCGCCGCCGACCCAGCGGCCGCTCACGTGCGTGGCGACCTTCCCGGCGACGGTCACGGAGGTATCGAAGGTATAGCCGGCGGCCATCGCCCCCAGGGCCGCCGTGAGGCGGTCGGCCGGCGTCCCCAACGATGCCGTCGTGGGCGTCGTCGACGCGGTCGGCGGGCCGGCGCTCGCCGTGACGCTCGGGCCGCCGGCGCCGGACCCCCCGCACGCCGTGACGAGCAGCGCGACCGCGAGAAGGGCGGCCCCGCCGGATCGGCGAAGCCGCCCTCTCCTCATCGGTCGCCCGCCCCGCGTCGACGGGTCAGCGGGCGCCTGGGTCAATGATCCCCACCGCCGAAGCCGAAGCTGCCCTGGCCGTCGCCGCCCGAGCCGTCGCCCCAGCCGACGGGCTGGCCCTCGCTGCCGCGGCGCCACTGCCCGAACTCGTGACCCTTGCCCTTTCCCTTCGAGGCCGGCTTGTCGCAGGAGCCCGAGAAGCCGCGGGCGACCAGCGTATATGTGCCGTCCTCGTTGGACTTGAGCGTGACCATCAGGCCGACGGCGGTGCCGTCGAACCGGACCGCCAGGCCGTGTTCGGTCGGGGTGGCCGTCGCCGCGGCGCCCGTCGCGCCGTCGTAGCCGATCGTCCCGTCGGGGTTCACGTGGTACTTGACGGTGACTGCCGTGCCGTCGCACAGGTGCGCGGACCATGTCCGGACGCCGGCGGCCGCGAGATCGCTGAGGCTGCCGGTCAGGACCTGGACGTCGCGGCCGGCCAGCGTGATGCTGAGCCGGGCGTAGCCGTCCTCCTTGTCCACCTTCACGGTGATCCGGAGCTGCTTGTCGAACCCCTGGTAGGAGAACGTCCCGCCCGCCGAGGCCCACGCCTCGCCGTCATCGGACCCGGCCTTCGGTGCTGCCGCCTTCCAGGTCACGCCCGAGGGTCCGCCGGTCGGCGTCCCGAGCGAGATGGTCGGGTTGCCACTGCCGTCGTCGCCGATCGTGTACGTGGCGTTCGACTTCGAGCCCGTGCCGAAGACGTCGGCGGACCAGGTGCCGCTGCCGATGAGCTCGGCGAGGGTCGTCACCTTCGCGCTGATCGCGAGCCGGCTGCCCATCGCCCTGACGGTGACCTTCGTCGTGCCGCCGGTGTTCGCGAACTTGACGACCTCGGGCGTCGACGACGTCTGCGCCAGCGACGGGTCCGACACCGTGACCCCGGTGATGTTGCCGCTCGGGTCGAGGGCGACGGTCACGCTGACGGGCGCTCCGAGGATCGGCAGGGTCGCCGTCATCCCGCCCGTCTGGGCGATGGGGGCGTTCGTCGTGGCGGCGACACCGGCCGGGAAGGCCAGCATCAAGGCCGCGAACGCCAGGGACGACAGTCCGCCGGCAGTCCGAAGGCCAGGTCTCGTCATCTGCGCATCTCCTCACTCCGGGCGTGGCGGGACGCTGCGACGTCCTCCGGAGGATCGGCACGCCGCCGATCCGTCACCATGTCAGAGGCCGTCGCACGCCGAATGGTTTCGCGACCTTACCCGACGACCGCCCGGAACGCCCTCGAAAGTCGTACCGGTGGGTCGCCGGCCGAAGGTCCTGCGGCGGTGGGCCGGGGCCCTCTACCATCGCCGGGATGCCGCTGCTCGCGCTGAAGCTCGTCCTGACGCCGCTCCTGATCGGCGCGGCCAGCCTGGGCGGACGGCGCTGGGGTCCGACGATCGGCGGCTGGCTGGTCTCGCTCCCGCTCACGTCCGGCCCGGTCCTGTTCTTCCTGGCACTCGGTCATGGGCGCTCGTTCGCAGCGACCGCGGCCGGTGCGTCCCTGGCCGGGATCGTGCCGATCGCCGCCGTCTGCCTCGCCTACGCGCGGACCGCTCGCTCGGCGCCCTGGCCGAGGGCGCTCGCCGTGGCGATCGTCGCCTGGTCCCTGGCGGCGATCGCGATCTCGCCGGCGCTCGGTCTGCCGATCGCCCCGCTGCTCGCCCTCGTCGGCGTGGTCGCCTGGGCTGCCCTCCTGCTGCTGCCACCCCGCGCGACCCTGGCCCGCCCGGCCGAGTCCCCGTCCTGGGACATCCTTCTCCGGGCCGCGGTCGGGACCTCCGTCGTCCTGCTCGTGACGGGGGTCGCATCGGCGGTCGGCCCGACCCTGAGCGGACTGCTGGCGACGCTCCCGGTCATCGCGACCGTCCTGGCCGTCTTCGGCCACCATCGCGACGGACCCGAGAGCGCGATCCGCCTGCTCCGCGGCGTCGTGATCGGACTGTTCGGCACGGCGACCTTCCTGGCCGTCGTGGCTGTCACGATCGAGCCGGCCGGGATCGGCCCCTCGTTCGGGCTGGCGATCCTGGCGGGGGCCGCGGTCCACGCGACCGCCCTCGGCCGGCTGCGCACGACCCGAGGCCGGGCCCTCGTCAGGCTGCCGGTCGCGGCGCCCCCGACGAACCCAGGGGATGCCGCCGACGCACCGACCCGCTGAGGGACCGGTCGCTCACCAGGGGTCCGGGCGGAGCGCGCCGTCGGGGAGCGTCAGGACTCGCCCCGGCCTCCGGAGCGGTCGCGCGGCCACCTGATCCTCGGGCGCGACGGGCGCTGGCTCCCGAGGCCCTGCCGCAGCCGGTCAGCCAGGGTCTCGATCCCGACGATGATCCCGGCGACCAGGAGGATGGTGCCGTGTGGCGCGTTGTTCGCAGTCTCGAAGGCGGCGATCCGTTCGGCGAGGCTGGGTCTCATGTCGGCCACCTCGACGCGTGTGACGCACGTCGCGTCGGCTCGTTGCATCGGTTCGAACGCGCGATGTCCGGCCGTGAGACACCGGAGCGGCGAGCTTTCCGGCCCGCCGCTCCGATCCTTCCAGCGAGAGGATGCCCCGGTTCAGCCCTGGCTGCTCGGGGCGGTCGTGGCACCCGGGACGGATGGCATGCCTGGAGCCTGCATCCAGCCGCGGAACCCACCGCCGAACGCCGAGCCGGCCCGGATGGCGCTCGCCTGGAGGGACCCGTCGGCGTTCTGCGTGCCCTGGGCGACGATGCGCATGCCGACCGTGATGTCGGCCAGGGTCGCGCTCGTCTTGCCGGGGACCTGGTAGGTCGTGCCGCTGCCGACCTTGATCGTCATCGTCGTGCCGTCGGGCCGGGTCACGGTCAGCGAGTCGCCAGACTTGGCGGTGACCTGGCCGGCCACCGTCGGAAGAGCGATGCGGACGGCGGTCGCGGTGAGCGAGCCGTCGCTGGCCCTGGTGCCCTGGACATCGACCAGGACGCCCACCTTGACGTCGGACTTCGAGCCGGTGCTCCGGCCGAGCTGGTACGTCGTGGAGCCGGTCACTTCGACGGTCGTCGTCGTGCCATCGTTGGCCTTGACCGTGAATCCGCTGCCCGTGACGGCGCTCACGGTGCCGTCGACATGCGGGAGCACCACGTCGATCGCGGTGATGGTGAACGTCCCGGAGCTGTCGCGGGTCTCGCGGATGCGGATCTCATCGCCGACCTTGAGATCGCTCGCCGAGATCGTCTGGCCGCCCCGGGTGATCGTCGCCGACGACGTGATCGTGATCGTGCGGGACCACCCATCCGCCGTCTTGAGGGAGAGCGATGAGCCGTTGATGGCGGCGATCGTGATCTGGCCGAAGCCGGGGCCGCCGAGGCCCCGCTCGCCCTTGCCGAAGCCGCCCGGGCCCATCATCCCGAAGCCGCCGTGGCGCCCCATGCCCATCCCGCCCCACGGGCTTCCGATGCTGGGACCGACGCCCCCGCCACCGCCGGAGGCCTGCGGGCTGGCGGCGGGTGCGCCGGCCGACGGCGCAGGCGAAGCGGCCATCGTGAGCGCCGCGCTCACCACGAGCGCGAGGCCCGCGACGACCACAGCGCCGATGCGCACGTACGGCGTGCGGCCCAGGCGCCTGCCGAAGGACGTCTCGGTCGCCCCAGTCGGCTCGGTCGTGTCGATCAGCTCGATCGTGGGCGTCGGTTCGGTCACATTCTCGGGTTCGATCATCGAAGCCTCCACTGCGGGGGTCATCGGGCTTCGGGACGACAGCGTCAGCATAGCCCGTGGAGCGAACGATGACGTCCGATCCTTGGGGATCGATGAAAGCGGCGGCGACGCGTTCCGGATCCCGGCCCCAGCGCCGGCCGAGGGAGTCGCGAAGGCCCGCTGGGCACGCGCAACGCAGCCGCCATAGACTCCAGCACCAGTCGCCCGCTCGTCCGGCTCCAGGATGAGCGGGGCCGCCCCGGAGCCTCGATGCGACCGAACCGCCTCTGGATCGTCACGCTGGCCCTCGTCGCCGCCGGGCTCGTCCCGGGCGTGGCGCTCGGCCACGCCGATCTGGTCGGGTCGGATCCGCGGGACGGCTCCACGGTCCCCGCCGAGGGCGGGACGATCACCGCGACCTTCAGCGAGGGGATCGACCCGGGGCGGAGCTCCCTGCTCCTCGTCGCATCGTCGGGAGAGATCGTCGCGAGCGGAGCGGTCGACCCGTCCGGTACCACGATGACCCTCCGCTACCGGGCGCTCGCCCCCGGCACGTACACCGTCCGCTGGACGAGCGTGACGACCGACGACAACGGCGTGGAGCGAGGCACGTTCTCGCTGGTCGCGGTCGCCGGGTCGACCGCCTCGCAGGGCGCCTCGCCGAGCCCAGGCTCATCGGCCGACGCCGCCCCGCCGGACCAGGCAGCGCCATCGAGCGCCGGGGCCGGCGGCGGCGTCGATCTCGCCATCGCGCTCGCCGTCGTGGCCCTGGTCGCCCTGGCGGTCCTGTCCCTGGTGCGGCGGAGGCGCGCGTCGTGACGGGCGGTCGCGCCGTCGGCTCCGCCGATCGCACGGCGCGTCAACGGGCCTCGCGTCTGCTCGGGGTGCCCGGGGTCCTGTGGCTGGCGACCCTCGCCTTCCCGGCGATCGCCAGCGCCCACCAGCTGAACGCGCGGTTCGAGTCCCCGCTCCCGCTGGTCGTCTATCTCGTCGGCGCGGCGGCGGCGGTCGGGATGTCGTTCGTCATCGTCCTGGCCCGGGACGTCCGGGTCCTGCCGGAG
>JAPVSP010000297.1:0-3608 GCA_047519685.1 Chloroflexota bacterium | reverse complement strand
AATGGCGGTGAAGTCCTTGAAGCCGCCGCCGCCGACGTTGCCGACGTACTCGTCACCGGTGCAGATCCCGACGCCGACCTCGAGCCAGCTCCCTGCCCTCGTCCCGTATCCAATGCCCCGTAAGAGCGCGCCAGCGGCCTGGACCGCCTGCCGGGGAAAGCGAGAGCCGGCGAGCCCGGGCACGAAGATGGCCATGACCTCGTCCCCCGCGATCTGCCCGAGGATCGCGTCGTGGGCGAGCAGGGCAACCGATGCGGCCTGGTAGAAGCGGTGAAGGAGCGCCGTCGTCTCGACGCTCGAGCTTTGCTCGGCGATCCGGGTATATCCGCGTACGTCGGCGAAGAGGACGCTGACCGGGACGAGGGCGCCACCTTCGGGGGCACGCTCGATGCAACGCTCGCAGATGTTCGGGTTCTTCCGCGAGGGCGTGTAGCCGATCAGGCCGAACACCCCTGCGTACTGGCCGCTGAACGGGGCGTTGCAGAACTTGCAGCGCAGGCGAGCTGGGATCAGGGAGAAGAGCCGGCGCCCGAGCCGCTCGCCGACGGCCATGGGCGATTCGCCCTTGAGAATCCCCTGCCAACGCGGGCCCATCGGAACGATGTCCGCATCGCCCATTGACGCGGTCCGCAAAGATGAGTCCGTGGGAAGGGTCCTGGGCGGGGTGGCCGCGATCGCGGCCTGGCTCGGTTGGCTGACGGTCTGCGCGGCCTTCGGCTTCCCGACCTTGGCCGGGGCAGCGATGTTGAACCGGCTCCTCGTGCCTCGGGAGGACCCTGGATTCTGGCTCGGCTGGGCCCTGTTGCTCATCGGGCTCGCCTCCGCGGCGCTTCTCTATCTGGTGGCCGCCGACCGAAGCAGATTGCGCGCGAGCATAGCATCGGGTGCCATCTACGGCGCCATCTGCTGGCTCCTCGCAGGAGCCGTGCTGATGCCCCTCCTCGGGCTCGCCGTCCCCTCAGCCGCGGCCACCACTCCGGCCGCACTGAACCCGCCCGACCCGATGCAAGGGTCATTCATGATGCTCCACCTTGGGGTCGGCGCTCCGATCGCGGCGCTCGTCGCGTGGCTGATGTTCGGGGCGGTGCTCGGAGCCACGGCGGGCTCACGCGCGAACGACCCGCGAACGCCCGGAAGGCTCGCGCTGGGTGCCGCGCTCGCGATCGTCACGCTCTGCGCGGTCGGCTTGGTCGGGCTGCGCCTCAACGCCTCGCCGGCCGGCTCCTCCGTCACAGCGACGCAGATACTCGCCACAGAGCACGAGAAGGCCCTGCCGAAGGGTGCTGACTTCTTCAGCATCATCGAGCTCTCACAAGCACCCGGAGCCGCGCTAGGACCGCACGCCCATTCCTACTTCGGCTTCGCCTACTCGCTGAAGGGTGTCGCGACGATCGCCTTGACCGACGGCCGGACGACTCGGGTCGCTCCCGGCGAGGTCGGGTTCATCGGCCTCCAGGTGGCGCATTCGCACCAGAACACTGATGATCGGGTGCCGAGCGCAGCCCTTGCCCTCCTGATCGTCACCCTGGCCGTCATCGTGTGCCTGATCTCGGTTCGACCGGCTCGCCGCGACTGGCGCTTGTTCCCTGTCGCACTGGTGCTGCTGATCGCGGCGGGTGGCCTCGGGGCATTGAATCCCTGGGCAAATGACTGGCTGTTCCTCTCTGTCCGTCCGGTGACTAACCGGGGCGCTGCGATGCCCCTCGCGACCGCCTCGCGGACATACGAGTCGCCTGACATCGGCCCGCTCCCGCCGGGCCCCTACAAGGAGACCTTCGAGGAGATCACGGTCGCGCCGGCCGGAGCGGCCGCGAACGTCGGTTCAGCCGGGGCGGCTCTTCTCTTCGTGCTCGACGGACAAGTCGAGGTGCAGCCGGCCGGCGGATCGGCGATCCAGATCGGCGCCCGCAGGGCAACCCTGCTTCAACCAGGGGCGTCGGTCGGGGTAACCAACACCGGAGATCGTGCGGCGCACCTGCTGGAGCTCGCGGTGACGCCGGCCCCGGCTGGGGGCTGATCGGGTCATGAAGCGCCCCGCCAGGGGCATGGCCGAGGGGACCACCCTCGAGCAGCGCTCGACGGGAGGGACACCATGAGCAGATCGTTTGGATGTGGCCCCGCGGCAAGGGCACCTTGGGTCAGCGGTGGCCGACGGCACGGTCGAGTGGTCGAACCTCGGCCGCCGCCACAAGCCGCCGGACCGCGGTCGGGTAGTAGCCGGCCTGATCCGGCCGAAGGTCCGGCTGAGGATCGGTGTCAGCGGCCCGTCCATGGTGGCCACCATCGAGACCCGCGCACCGCCCCTCAGGCTGGGCCTCGATGGTGTGGCCGAAATGCATGTTCTGGGACCATGCCTCCACGCGAACTCCGAGAATCCGCGTCCAAGTTCATCGCGAAGGACAACTACCTCGGGTGCCTGGCGCTGGAGCCCTGAACGGGTCAGGTCGCCGGCGGCGGTTCGAGCCAGCCGTCCCGGATTGCTCGAGCCACCAGCTCCGTGCGCGTTGCAACACTGAAGCGTCGATAGAGGCGTGACAGCGTCACCTCGACAGTCTTCGTGCTGAGTGCCAGCGACCCCGCGATCTCGTCGTTGGAGCGACCATCGGCCACGAGTGAAATGACCCTCCGTTCGCGCTCCGTGAGATCCGCATTCGCGCCGAATCGGCGCCGGCGGAACACCAACTCGCCAGCAGCGGCACGACGCACCGCAGCGAGCAGGTCGGGCACCGGTGCGCTCTTGGTGACGTCGGGTTGCTCGAACACCGAGCGGATCGCCGACGCGACCATGCTCCGCGCCGATCGCGGGACGAGGTCCTGGGCGTTGCGGGTGAAGTGGACCCGGCAGCGCTGCCAGCCCGAGCCCAGGAGCTCCTCCTGGACCGCCTTGACCAGACCCTCGTGGTTGTCGCTGATGACGAGCCGGACCCCGTGCAGGCCGCGCCCCGACGAGGCTGCGGATGAAGGCCGGCCAGGCGCTGCCCTCGTCGTTCCCCGGCGACAGCTCGAGCCCGAGGACCCGGCGCTCGCCGTTCGCGGCGACGCCGACGGCGACGAGAGCCGCCATCGACACGACCCGGCCCTGCTCTCTGACCTTGAGGTACGTCGCGTCGAGCCACAGGTACGGGAACGTGGTCTCGCCGAGCGGGCGGCAGCGGAACCGCTCGACCTCGGCGTCGAGGCTCGCGCAGATCCGGCTGACCTCGCTGCGGCTGATGCCTCGATCCCGAGGGCGCGGACCAGGTCGTCGACCCGCCGCGTGGACACGCCCGACACGTACGCCTCCTGGACGGAGGTGCGCCTGACCCACCGCAACGGGTACCGCGAGCGGCGCTGGGACACCCGGGTCGGGACGCTCGACCTGGCCGTGCCCCGCGTCCGCGACGGCTCGTACCTGCCGAGCCTGCTCGACCCGCGCCGGCGGACCGAGCGGGCGCTGCTCGCGGTCCCTCGCGCAGGAAGTCGACGTCGCCCTCGGCGATCGCCTTGCGCACCGTCTCGAGGACGGCCATCCTGTCGTCGGCCACCGTGGTGTTCCTCCGTGTCGTGCCTTGCTAGTCCAACGACGCGAGGATGACGCGGTGGCCGCTCCGATTCACGGCCCCGCTGTT
>JAPVSP010000296.1:0-4972 GCA_047519685.1 Chloroflexota bacterium | reverse complement strand
CGGCGGCCGACCCTTCCCCGGGGCCCGCCGTCGACGCGAGGCCCTCGACGTCAGGGATCGAGGAGCGCCCGCACCTCGCGGACCCGGGAGATCGTCTCGAGGTCCCAGGGCGAGCGCAGGACCCACACGACGTGCCCGACCCCGGCCCCCAGATACGGCCGGAGCGCCTCGGCGACCACCTCCGGCGGCCCGCCCGCATCCAGGGCGTCCTCGCCGGGCTGTGGCTCGTGGATGGTCCGCACGGCGGCCCATGCCTCGGCGGCCGCTTCGACGGAATCCCGCACGACGACGTTGAGGTTGACCGACCGCTCGATGGTCGCCGGGTCGCGCCCGATCTCGAGGCAGCGCTCCGCGAGGGTCGCCGCCGCGCCCGAGACCGCCTCCGGGCTGCCATACGCGTTCCAGTGGTCTGCGTACCGGGCGACCAGGGGCAGTGTCTTCCGGGGTCCCATCCCGCCGACGAGGATCGGCAGGTGCGCCTGGATCGGGCGGGGCCGGGCGATCGCGCCACGCAGCCGGTAGAAGCGCCCGTCGAAGTCGAAGCGCTCTCCGTCCAGGAGGCGACGGGCGATCGCCAGGGCCTCCCCGAGACGGTCGAGGCGCTCGCCCACCCATGGGCCGAACTCGAGGCCATACGCCGTGTGCTCCAGCTCGAACCAGCCGGCGCCCAGGCCGAGGACGGCTCGGCCGGCCGAGAGGTGGTCGAGGGTGATCGCCATCTTGGCGACGAGCGCCGGGGCGCGGAACGTGTTCGCCGTGACGAGATGCCCGAGCGTCGCGCGGTGCGTGAGCGGGGCCAGCGCCGCGAGCGTGGTCCAGCCCTCGAGCTTGTCCGCCGAGGGGTCACCCTCGTCGTCGAGGAGATGGTCGTCGAGCCAGAGCGAGTCGAAGCCCGCGCACTCGGCCGCCAGGGCCGCGTCGCGGAGCTCGGGCCAGCCCGTCCGCTGGGCCCAGAACGCGGCGCCGAACCGGATGCCCACCTCCTGCCTCCTCGGCCGCGGAGCCTACGACCCCTTGGGCGGGCCGGCACCCTCGTGTCGCCCGCTGCTACGCTGGCTCGCGATGGCGCCTCCGGCACGCCCTGCCGCCCACACCGGCCAGCTGGCCATGCCCGGCTCCGACCCGGGTGCCGAGGCGCTCGACCCGGGTGCCGAGCGCGCCGCGGATGCCGAGGCGCTCGATCCGCCGGCGATGCGCGCGGCGCTGCTCGCCTGGTACGACGAGGTCGGTCGGGCTCTCCCGTTCCGCGGGTCGTCGGACGCCTGGGCGATCCTCGTCTCCGAGGCGATGGCCCAGCAGACGCAGGCGGCTCGCGCGGGCGAGGCATGGCGGGCCTTCATGGTCGCATTCCCGACCCCAGCTGCGCTGGCCGCCGCCAGCCCGGCGGACGTCCTGCGCGCCTGGCGCGGGCTGGGCTACAACCGCCGGGCGGTCAACCTGCGCCGCGCGGCCGCCGCCATCGTCGCCGAGCACGATGGGCGGGTCCCGGACGATCCGGTGGCGCTGGAGCGCCTGCCGGGTGTCGGCCCGTACACGGCCCGCGCCGTCGCCGCCCTCGCCTTCGGGCGACCCATGGGGGCGGTGGACACCAACGTCCGCCGGGTCCTTGGCCGGCTCGCCGGGGAGCACGGGCGGCTCCCGCCCGCCGAGCTCCAGCGGCTCGCCGACCGGCTCGTGGATCCCGCGCGCCCCGGCGACTGGACGCACGCGCTGATGGACCTCGGCGCGACCCGCTGCCGACCGGCACGACCCGATTGCGGGGCCTGCCCGCTCGCGCGGTGGTGCGGCCATGCCAGCCGCGAACGCCGGGCCGCGGCGACGGTCGTGGCCAGGGCGCCGCGGCGGGCGCCGCCGGGACCGCGGATCCGCGAGAGGGAGACGCCGTTCAGGTCGACGAGCCGCTGGCTGCGCGGCCGGCTCGTCGATCGCCTGCGCGACGAGCCGGGGCACGGCTGGGTCCGCCTCGACGGGCCGCTGGGGGAGCACGACACGCCCGCGATCCGGTCGGCGCTCGAGGGCCTCGCCCGCGACGGGCTCGTCGAGATGCACCCGACCGAGCCGGATCTGGCCCGCCTGCCGGTCGCCTCGGCCGACCCTCCCTTGCCGGCCCCACCGGTCGAGGGCCGAGCGTCGCGCTAGTCTTGTCGAGCGATGCCCCCTCCTCCGTCGCCCAGCCCCCGCTCCCGGATGGCCCGCCGATATCGGGGCACGTCGACGGCCGGCCACACGGCGACCCCGGTGGACGAACCGAGCGACGGCGAGCGGGAGCCGGTCCCGCTCCCCGCGGACGACCCACGCCTGTTCGGGCTCGACCTGCGCGGCCTTCGCCAGCGGTGGGCCGAGGCGATGTCGAGGGCGCCGATCAGCGCGGAGGCGATGACCGGGGCCGATCGTCGCGCTCAGGCGCTGGGCGTCGCCGGCGAGCGGTTGATGGAGCACGCGGGTACGGCCGTCGCCGCCGCGGTCCGAGCCCTCGCGGTCGATACGGAGCGCTGGGGGACGGGCCCGATCCTGGTGCTCTGCGGCCCCGGCAACAACGGCGGCGACGGCCTGGTCGCGGCGCGGCAGCTCGCCCGTCACGGCGCGACCGTCGTGGTCGTGCTCGTCGCTCCCGAGGCCAGGCCGGCGGCCCCCGACGCCGCACGCAACTGGGACCGCCTGGCCGGGCTGGACGCCGTCACCCGCATGCACGCACCCGTGGCCCGCGACGTCGCGATCCTTGCCCAGGGCATCGAGCGCGTGGCCGTCGTCGTCGACGCGCTGCTCGGTACCGGTGTCCATGGCGCGCTCCGCGACCCGATCCGGACCGCGGTCGAGACGATCCAGCGGGCCCGCGAGGTGGCGATCCCGGTCGTCGCCGTCGACACCCCGACGGCCGTCGACCTGAGCTCGGGCGAGCCATCGGATCCCGTCGTGCGGGCGGATCTGACCGTGACGTTCCATCGACCCAAGACCGGCCTGCTCACCCGGATCGGCGCGGCGCTCGCCGGCCGCGTCCTCGTGGCGCCGATCGGGATCCCGGCCGAGGCGGATCGGACGTGAGCGGGATGCCGCCGCCAGGGGCGGGACCCGGCGGGTCGTCTCCCGCGGGCGGCCGCGAGCGGGCGCCCGGCTGGCGCGAGGTCCTGCTCGTCTCGATCGGCGTCGTGGCGATCGTCCTGGGAGCCGCCGTCGTCACCGGTCTGCTGCCGACCGATGCTCAGCGGGTCGTCTTCCATGAGCCGTTGCTCATCGGGGTGCTCGTCCTGGGGACGATCTTCGTGCTGTGGGGCGTCGCGCGGCGGCGCCCGCCGACCAGGTGACGCCCCAGGAGGCATCCGGCCCGCCCGGGTCGCCGCTCGACCGCCGCCGCCATGACCTCGAGGCGCTCGCCCGCGAGCCGCTCGACCTGGCCGTGGTCGGCGGGGGGATCACCGGGTCCGGGATCCTGCTGGACGCCGTCTCGCGCGGGCTCCGGGCGGCGCTCATCGAGCAGGACGACATCGCCGCCGGCACCTCTTCGCGCTCGTCGCGGCTGATCCACGGCGGGCTGCGCTACCTGGAGCAGCTCCGATTCGGGCTCGTCCGCGAGGCCCTTCTGGAGAGGGCGCGCCTGGCTGAGCTCGCGCCGCACCTGGTCCGACTCCAGCCCATCATGTTCCCGATCTACGGCTGGCCGGTCGTCCACCGCGCGTTCTACGGCTCGGGGCTGACGCTCTACGACCTGCTCGGCTCGGCCCGGCTGGTGGGCCGGCATCACCACCTGAGGCTCGGCCGGACCCTGGAGCTCGCGCCGGTCCTCCGCCGCCAGGGCCTGCGCGGGAGCATCGTCTACCACGACGGAGTGGAGGACGACGCCCGCTACGCGCTCGCCGTCGTCCGCACCGCGCAGGCGGCCGGCGGGATCGCCGTCACGCAGGCCCGTGCCGAGGGTCCGCTCGTCGAGGCCGGGCGCGTCGTCGGGCTCCGGGTCCACGACCTCGCGAGCGACGCGGAGCTCGCGGTCCGGGCGCGGCACGTGATCGACGCGACCGGCGTCTGGGCGGCCGAGCCCGACAGCCCGATGGGCCCGTCCCTGCGGATCGTCCCGTCGCGCGGGGCCCACCTGGTCGTCCCGCGCGACCGGATCCCGGTCCGTCACGGCATGTCGATCCGCGTTCCCGGCCGGGTCTTCTTCCTCGTGCCGTGGCCGGACCACTGGGTCATCGGGACGACCGACGACCCGTACCACGGGCGACCCGGTCATCCGGCGGCCAGCGGGGCCGAGGTGGACGAGCTGCTCGAGAAGGTCAATCACGTGCTCGAGGTCGACCTGACCCGGGAGGACGTCCTCGGCACGTTCGCCGGACTCCGGCCCCTCGTCGGCGGCACCGTCAAGGGCTCGACCGTCAAGGTCTCACGCGAGCACAGGGTGCGGACCGATCCCAACGGCGTCGTCCACATCAGCGGAGGCAAGTACACGACGTACCGGGTGATGGCCACGGACGCGGTGGACGCCGCCCTAGGGGCCGAGGCGAAGGCGCGGCCCGCGCGCACGGCGGACCGGCCGATCCGCGGCGCGGCGGCGCCAGCCGACCTCAAGGCGCTCGCCTCGCGACTGTCGAAGGAGCACGGCCTGTCGGCTCGAGCGGCGACCCGGCTCGTCGACCGGCACGGGACCGAGGCGTCCGACGTCGCGCGCCTGGGTGCGGAGCTCGGCCTGCTCCGACCGCTCGGGGAGGGCGTCGTCCACCTCGAGGCCGAGGTCGTCTGGGCGGCACGCGAGGAGCTCGCCCTGTCGCTCGACGACGTGCTGGCCCGGCGGATGCGGCTCGCCATGGAGCTGGGCGACCGCGGCGAGGCGATCGCGCCCCGTGCCGCCGAGCTGCTCGGCGAGGAGCTGGGGTGGGACGAGGCTCGCCGGGCCGCCGAGGTCCGCCGCTATCTCGAGGGCGCTCACCGCGAATACGACGTCCCCGGGCCCGCCGGGGACTGACGTGGCTCGCTCGGCCGT
>JAPVSP010000295.1:0-2760 GCA_047519685.1 Chloroflexota bacterium | reverse complement strand
TTCGGGCCGAACGCCGTCCGGGCGGCCTCGGTCATGCTCCGACCGTACAACCCGAACCTCGACGTCAGCCCGTTCGAGGTCCTCTCGTGCGTCGATCATGGCGACATCGCCATCGTGCCCGGGTTCACCGAGCGCAGCTACGCGGCGATCGAGGCGGCGGTCGGGACGGTCCTCGAGGCCGGCGTCGTCCCGCTCCTCATCGGGGGGGACCACGCGTGCACGCTGCCCCACCTCCGGGCGACGCGCTCGCGCGGCCCCGTCGCGGTCATCGACTTCGACTCCCACACCGATGCCTGGGACAGCTACTTCGGTGAGAAGTACAACCACGGGACGTGGATGCGCCGGGCGATCGAGGAGGGGCTGGTCGACGTCGCGCACTCGATCGAGGTCGGCCTCCGGGGATCCCTCTACGGCACCGAGGACTGGACGACGCTGCGGACCGAGCTGGGGCTCGACTACCTGACGACGGAGCAGGTGCTGGCCCGGGGACCGGAGGCGACCGCCGACGCGATCCGCCAGCGGGTCGGCGAGCGGCCCGCGTTCATCAGCTTCGACATCGACGTCGTCGATCCGGCCTTCGCCCCCGGGACCGGCACGCCAGAGCCGGGTGGGCTGTCCGCCCACGATGCGCTCGCCATCGTCCGGGCGCTGCGGGGGATCGACTTCGTCGGCTTCGACGTGGTCGAGGTCATCCCCGCCTACGACCCCGCTGCCCAGACCGCCACGCTGGCCGCCAACCTCGCGTACGAGATGCTCTCGCTGGTGGCGCTCCGGCGGCTCGGCCGATGACGGATCCGCCGCCCTTCTGGCCGGGGGGCCACCGTGCCGCGGCCGCGATCAGCTTCGACGTCGACGCCGAGTCGGCTATCCTCGCCGACCGGCCGGAGGCGGCCGCGCGGCTGACCGTCATGAGCCACCAGGCGTACGGGCCCCGGGTCGGCGTCCCACGCCTGCTCCGCATCCTCGAGCGGCGCGGCCTTCGAGCGACCTTCTTTGTCCCCGGCTACACCGCCGAACGGCACCCGGATGCGGTCCGGGCGATCCGCGACGCGGGGCACGAGATCGGCCACCACGGCTACCTCCACGAGCCCGTCTTCCGCGCCACGCCGGTCGAGGAGGAACGCTACCTGGTCCGTGGCCTGGACGCGCTCGAGCGTGTCGCCGAGGTGCGCCCGGTCGGCTATCGGGCTCCGTGGTGGGAGACGACGTATCGGACCCCTGGGCTGCTCGCCCGCCACGGGTTCCGCTACGACTCGTCGCTCATGGACGGCGACCGGCCGTATCGGCTCGCGACGTCCGCGGAACCCGGCGCGCCGACGCTCGTCGAGATCCCCATCCAGTGGGCGCTCGACGACTGGGAGCAGTACGCGTTCCTCCCTGACCTGACGGGCTCCGGCGTCATCGAGAGCCCGCGCAAGGTCCTCGAGCTATGGACCGCCGAGTTCGAGGCGCTCGTCGCCGAGGGCGGCAGCTTCGTCCTCACGATGCACCCGTTCCTCTCGGGGCGGCCGTCGCGGGCCGCGGCGCTCGACGAGCTGCTCGGCCGGATGCAGGCCACCGAGGGGCTGTGGATCGCGACGCTGGCGGAGATCGCCGAGCACGTCGCCGGCCTCGATCTCCCGCCGGTCCTCCACGAGCCGCCGGTCATCCCGTAGCGTCCAGGGCCGCCTGGCGAGCGTGTCGAGGCCCCGCCGGCACCGGGCCTCGACGGCCTCTCGGGGACGGACCGTCAGGCCGTGGCGGGCACCGACGTCGGCGCGCTCCGCTCCAGCAGCCAGTAGGCGACCGCGGCGATGACGAAGCCGACGACGTAGGTGACGTCGGTGCCGTTCGCCAGCGGGCCGACGAACAGCGACTGGTTGAAGAACGGGATGGAGGCCACGAAGCCGAGGACGAGCGCGATGAGCCCGTTCCGGCCGCTCGGCAGGTTCGAGAACGGGACCACGCGAGACAGCTCGAACCGACCGCCGCGCAGCCACCAATCGACCAGCACGATCGCGGCCCACGGCCCGATCCAGTAGGTGATCAGCAGCAGGTAGTTCTCGAACGTCGTGTTGAAGTTGCCGTAGTAGAGCCAGAGCGTCGCCCCGAAGCTCACGACGCCGACGATGACGGCCGAGATCGGACGCCAGATCCGGACGCCGGCCGCCAGCAGCGAGAGCGAGCCCGTGTAGTCGTTCATCGCGTTGACGGCGATCGTTCCGAAGAGGATGGCGATCATCGCCAGCGCGCCGGGCACCCCCTTGCCGACGATCTCGTAGATCTGGTGGGTCCCGTCGGCGGTCGCCAGGTCGCCGGTCAGGGCGCTCGTGACGGCCAGGCCGAGCGCCTCGAGCCAGATCGCCGACAGCCCGAGGCCGAGGAACGTGTACAGGAAGACGCGGCCCGTCGGCGCGCCCTCCGGCAGGTAGCGGGTGTAGTCGGACGCGTACAGCCCCCAGGCGAAGTTGAAGCTGCCGGCGATCGTCGTCACCAGGATGAACGAGGCGATCGAGGCGCCGCTGCCGTTGGCGAACGTCGTGTCGATCTTCGGGAGCGCGGCGATCGTCGTCACGAGGAACAGCGCGAAGAGCCCGATCGCGGCGTACTTCTCGAATGTGTGGATCGCCTCGTAGCCGATGACGGACAGGGCGGCCTGGCAGAGGATGACGATGGCGAGGCTCACCGGGAACGGCAGCGCCCCCCCGGACAGGATGTCGAGTGCGTAGGCGCCGAAGAACGCGTTGATCGCGTCCCAGGCGATCGTGCTCGCCCAGTTGA
>JAPVSP010000294.1:0-3664 GCA_047519685.1 Chloroflexota bacterium | reverse complement strand
TCTGTTCCGCGAGGAGACAGGGATGCATCCGTCCCTTCCGCTCGTCGTGGGGATGGGCCTCGATGCCGGCGAGGCGGTAGCCGTCGGTGACGGGTATCGCGGCGCAGCCTTGAACACGGCTGCCCGGCTCTGTGCCCTGGCGGCCGGTGGGGAGATCGTCGCGAGCGAGAGCCTCGCGCATCTGGCAGGCGCTTTGCCCGGCATCACGTTCGTCGAGTTGGGGCCCCGTGAGCTGAAAGGATTGCCGCAGGCGCTGATCGCCGTGCGCGTCGAGGCCACCGACCAGGGCTTGGCGGAGCGCTCCGCCGGCCCGATCCGAGTCGTGCTCGCCGATGACGCCGTGCTGCTTCGCGAGGCGCTGGCCGCCGGTCTCAAGGCCGCGGGCTTCGAGGTGGTCGGCCAGGCCAGCGATGTCGCCGGGCTCCTCGCCCTCGTCGAGACACGAGCACCGGACGTGGCAGTCGTCGACGTCCGGATGCCTCCGACCCATACGACCGAGGGCCTCGAGGCGGCCAGGGAGATCCGCCGGCGACACCCCGGGATCGCGATCCTGGTCCTCTCGCAGTACGTCGAGACCCGCTATGCGATCGATCTCATCCGCGACGGCCCATCGGGGGTCGGCTACTTGCTCAAGGACCGGGTCACGCGCCTGGAGGATCTGTCGGATGCGGTTCGGCGCGTCGCCGCCGGAGGTTCGGTCATCGACCCAGAGGTCGTCGGCCGACTGCTCGGGCGACCGCGTCGCCACTCACCGCTCGACGAGCTTACCCCTCGAGAGCGGGAGATCCTCGGCCTCATGGCGGAGGGTCGGTCCAACCAGGGGATCGCCGACCAGCTCGTTCTCGAGCTCAAGACGGTCGAGGGTCACGTCGGCCAGATCTTCAGTAAGCTCGGGCTTGAACCGTCGACCGGGGAGCACCGACGGGTCCTGGCGGTGCTCCTGATGCTCCGCGACGAGTGACAGGCTTTTGTCAAGCAGCCGGGGAAGCCGTGTCGACTCGCCGCATCCCGGGCCCCTGCTCCGCATGGTCATCGTTCCCTCCCTTCCAAGTGCAGCATTCATGCGTGAACACCACGGATAACCAGCTCACGCATGCCAGTCAAGGTCGGTCACGCAGGAGTAAGGGCGAGACGGGGAACATTCCTATACAGGGGCACGCGAGCCGCAGTGTGAAGCCGCCGCGATGCGGGGCGACCGTGCGGGATCGATCGACGGCCGATTCCCGTCGCGCCGCCCCAGTACCATCGGGTGCTGGCGGGCGACGTAGAACGGTGCGGTGATGGTCGAAGCAGCGTGGTGGGTGCCCGTACTCGGAGGGAGGCGGGCCAGCCACCTTGGAGGGTCCGCACGTTGGAGTGCATGCATCGCCGGTGGCCTTCCCTGCGCACTTGGCACTTCGATAGCCCGCTCGACCCGGCTCAGAGGACGGTCGCCGGCGATCCCCGGCGCGACTCCTCGAGCGCTTTCGTGGCACCGGCGGGAGCCCAGCGATGAGACAGCCGCCCCTCATCGAGCGCCGACGGACCTCGACGGCGCTCGCCGTCTACGCCGGCGCCTCGATCGTGGTCGGCTTCGCCGCGCTCGCCTGGGCGACGGTGTCGTGCCCGCTCGTCCCGACGATCGGTAACGCCCGGCTGCCGCAGCTCGCGGGCGACCCGAGCGTCTCGGGGCTCCTCTTCTGGATCGCGCGAAACGAGGGAGGGATGCAGATGCGGATCGCGGCCGACCGGACGAAGCTCCTCGACCTACGAGCACCGCGCGAAGCACCGCGCGAAGCACCGGGCGATCTGCGTCGCGCGCGACGCGAGACTCGTGGGGAGGTGGGTTGAATGACCCCAGACGAGCCGCCCGCGACCCGCGCCGCACGTTCACGACCGGCCTCCGGGATCCGCCTCGGGCAGCGCCCGCCGGCGAGCGCGGTCGAGCCTCTGGAGGGCCGCCTCGTTCGGCCCGACGGCCGGACCGTCGCGTGGACGGAGTGCGGCGTGCCGGACGGCCGGCCGATGCTCCGTGTACCGGGCACCCCCGGATCGCGCTACACGCTCCCGGTCGACAAGTCGCTCTGGCTCGAGCGCGGCCTGCGGGTCATCACCGTCGAGCGCCCGGGGTTCGGCGCCTCGACCCGCCTGCCGGGCCGGGGCTTCACCGAGCACGCCGACGATCTCGCGGCGGTCGTCGACGAGCTCGGGATCGACCGACTCCCCGTGTTCGGTGGCAGCGGCGCGGCGCCCCACGCGCTCGCGTTCGCGGCCCGGCATCCCGACCGGGCCGCCGCCTGCACGATCCTCGACGGGGCCGCCCCGATGACCGACGACGAGGTGGGCGAGCAGGTCGAGGCGAACGTCATCGCCGACCGCCTCGCGCGGGCGGGCGAGATCGAGCCGCTCCGCGAGCTCTTGGCGGCGGAGCGGGGCTCGATCCTCGCCGATCCCGTCGCGGCCCTCCACGCGATCATGGACGGGGCGCCCAACGAGGATCATGAGCTGATCGCGGAGCCCGACTGGCTCGACGGTCCCGGGCGCGGCTTCCTCGAGGCGCTCGCGCCGGGCGTCGACGGCTGGGTCGACGAGCTGCTCGCGATCGACGGCGACTGGGCGGACCTCGACCTCGACGCCGTGACCGCCTCGGTGACCTGGTGGCACAGCGAGAGCGACCGCAACTGCCCGATCTCATCAGCCCGCCGTCTCGTGGCCCGGCTGCGGAACGCCCGATTCGTCGTCCTCGACGGTGCCGGGCACCTCGCCGGCCACCGCCGGGAGGCGGAGATCCTCGACGAGCTCCTTGCGCGGGCCGGGCGTGTGGGTCCAGATCCGCTGACCGGGCTGCCGATCCCCTGGCCGCCCCCGGCACGGGGATCGGCTGGGGTCGACCCGAACCACCTCGAGCCCGCCTTTCGGCCCGATCTCGCGCACCCCGAGCTCGCCGACGGCCGTCGAGTGGCGCTCATCGCGGTCGACCTCGACGAGTTCCGGCGGGTGAACGAGCGATACGGCGACGTATTTGGCGACCGAGTCCTCCGTGAGGTCGCCGCTCGCCTGCGCCTGGTCGCCGACGGCCGGCCGCTCTACCGCTACCAAGGTGACGCGTTCTTGCTTGTCGTCGATGATGACCGCGCGACCGCGTTCGCCATCGCGCGCCAGGCGCTCGAGGCGGTCGTGCTTCCGATCGACGGTGTCACGGTCGCGGCCCATGCCGGGATCGCCCTGTCCGGAGCACCGATCGAGCTCGATCGCCTCGAGGTGCGCGTCTCGCGAGCCCTGCTCCGGGCCAGGGCTGACCCCGACCGCATCACCGCCCTCGTCGCAGGGTGATCGCCCGCACGAAACGAGCAACGTTGTCTGGACACAGGACCTGACGAGCAGGCGCGCAGGGACTGCGCTTGCCTCGCGGGTCGTGATGGTGCGTCGCCTCCAGGCTGCGAGGCGCACTGGAAGGTGCATCCGTGGTGCCCGCGGCTGGCAGGTGAAGCGAGTTCCGGTGCGATCCAGCACGGCGCGTTCTCGGCGCCGCTGGGCCCCTCCCTTACTCCTGCGTGACCCGCACGGTCTCCAGCGTGACGGCAGGACATCCGGGCGCCATAATAGAACGGCCGTTCTAGTCGTCAGGGAGGGGATGTGGACCAGCGGACGCGACTCGCATCCCGCGCAACAGCCCGCGGTTCTG
>JAPVSP010000293.1:0-8299 GCA_047519685.1 Chloroflexota bacterium | reverse complement strand
TGGGCCCACTCGCCGCCCTCGAGCGGTTCCTCGAGCGCCTCTTCGAGCGGCAGTCCGCCCGGCTGTTCGGGACGCACCTGCAGCCGGTCCAGCTGCTCCGCCGCGTCGAGCGGGCGATGGAGACCGGCCGCCTGACCGGAGCCCGGGCCGTCCTGGTCCCTGAGCACGTGGTCATCCGGATCCATCCCTCCGACCTCGCGGTCTTCGGGGGCGAGGCCGCCACCCTCGCCGCCGAGCTCGCCGACGGCGCCCTCCGGTTCGCCCGCGCCCACGGGTACCGGCTCAGGGATCGTCCCCAGGTGGATCTCGTGCCGGATCCCGCGATCGAGCCCGGCTCGCCATCGGTGGAGGCGCGGTTCGAGGGAGCCGCCCGCCGCCCGCCGGCATCCGTCCTGGACAGCGGATTCGAGCGCTGGGAGGCACCCGGCGGCGGAGAGCCGACGCCAGCGTCGTCGGTCGACCTCGCGCTCGGCGACCGGACGATGGTCTTCGCTCCTCCGGCGACCGCCCCGCCCCTCGCGCGGCTCCGCGTCCTGGAGCCGCATGGTGGGGATCGGAGCGTCGCGATCGGCGGCGGCGTGCTGACGATCGGCCGAGGCGCCGCGAACGACCTCGTCCTCGGCGACCCCCGGGTCTCTCGTCTCCACGCCCGCGTGCAGGCCCGTCAGGGCCGGCTCGTGCTGGTGGACCTCGGCAGCCGCAACGGCACCCGCGTGAACGGGATCCCCATCGACGAGGTGGTCCTGGGGCTCGGCGACGAGATCCTCGTGGGCGACACCCGGCTGATCCTCGAGGCCCCGGGCCACTGATGGACGCCTTCTTCATCGGCCTGTGGATCGCCCGGCTGGCCTTCCTCGGGCTGCTGTACGTGGTCCTGTTCGCCGTGGTCCGCGTCCTCGTCCGCGACCTCCGGGCCGCCGCTCGCGAGCCGGGACTCGAGCTCGGCCGGCTCGTCGTGGTCGCGTCACCGACCGGGGATCCGCCGGCCGGGGCGGTCTTCCCGCTGGACGCGGTGACGACGATCGGACGGGACGTGAACAACACGATCGTGCTGGCCGATCCGTTCGCGTCGGGCAGCCATGCCGCCCTCTCGTTCCGCGGCCGGGCCTGGTACGTCGAGGACCTGGGGAGCACGAACGGGACGCTCGTGAACGGGACGCGGATCGACCAGGTGGTGGCCGTCGGCTTCGGCGACGAGATCGTCATCGGCGAGACGCGCCTTCGGCTCGATCGCGGCCGGCGGGCCTGACGACCCGTGACGGCGCTCCCACGATCGCAGCCCGCCGACCGCCTGTCGCTCGCCGTCCGGGCGGTCCGACCGCGGCCGCGCTGGCGCGAGCTGGCGCTCCTCGGACTGGTGGGGCTGGCGCTCTTCGTCGGCAGCGTCTCCCTGGGCTCGACCGAGGCCTGGCTGGCGGCGCGCGCCGCGGCCTCGGGGGTGGCGCCGCGCGCGACGCTCGCCGATGCCGGCCAGCTGGCCATCTTCCTGGGTGCACTGCTGGCCGTCCACATCGCCCAGGTCCTGACGGGACGGCGGACCGACCAGGTGCTGCTCCCGGCCGTCGGGCTGCTCGGCGGCATCGGGCTCCTCCTGATGGAGCGGCTGCCCCAGGACCTCGCCGGTGGCTTCGGGGGTCTCAGCCAGACGCAGCTCATCTGGTGGCTGCTCGCCTTCGCGGTCCTCGGGACGCTCGCCATCGTGGTCCGCTCGGACGCCTGGCTGCGCCTCTACAAGTACACCTGGGCCGCGTTCGGGATCTCGCTCCTGCTGCTGACGTTCGTCTTCGGCCAGGAGGTCAACGGCGCGCGTCTCGATATCTCGATCGGCCCGCTGACAGGGCAGCCGTCGGAGCTGCTGAAGGTGGTGCTCGTGGTCTTCCTCGCCGGCTATCTGTCGGAGAACCGGCCGCTGCTGGTCGACGCGTCGACCCGGGTCGGCCCGCTCCGGCTCCCGCCGCTGCCGTACCTCGCGCCGATGGCCGCGATGTGGGCGATCGCGCTCGGGATCGTCGTGGTCCAGCGGGACCTCGGGGCGGCCCTGCTGTTCTTCGCGGTCTTCCTGCTTCTGCTCTTCGTGGCGACGGCTCGCTGGAGCTACGCCGTCCTGGGGCTGCTCCTCTTCGTCGCCGGATCGGCGCTCATGTACCTCCTGTTCGCCCACGTTCGCCAGCGGGTCGACCTGTGGCTCGACCCCTGGTCCGACCCGCTCGGAGCGGGCTACCAGGTGGTCCAGGCGCTGATCGCGTTCGCGCGTGGCGGCCTGCTCGGCACCGGGCTCGGGGCGGGGCTGCCGACCGTGTCGGGTCGTCTCCCGATCCCGGCGATCCACACGGACTTCCCGTTCGCGGCGCTCGGCGAGGAGCTCGGCCTGGTGGGCATCCTGGCCATCCTCGGGCTCTACCTCGTGATCGTCGAGCGTGGGCTCCGGATCGCGGCCGCCGCGGCCGACGAGTTCCGGGCGTTGCTGGCGGCCGGGCTCGCCCTCGTCGTCGGCGTGCAGGCGTTCATCATCGCCGCCGGCAACCTCAAGCTCATCCCGCTGACTGGGATCACCCTGCCGTTCATCAGCTACGGAGGCTCGTCGCTGCTGGCGAACGCGCTCGTGGTCGGCCTGCTGCTGGCCATCTCGGACAAGGGCGTCGAGCCGCCCCCGCCCCCGCGGCCGGGTCGGTCGCGCCGGATCCGCCTGGGGGCCGTCGCCGAGGCGGGGCGATGATCGACGGCGTCGGCCGGACGGGACGGCGTCCGGTCGGTCCCACGATCGTCGGCGTCGGGCTCGTGCTCGCCCTCGCGTTCGGGGCCCTGGCGGCGGGCGCGGGGTACTGGCAGGTGTTCCGAGCCCAGGAGCTGGTGATGCGGCCGGACGACCCGGCGATCCTGGCGGCCCGGCTCAACGCTCCCCGCGGGCTGATCCGCGACCGTGATGGCGTCGTCCTCGCCGACGACCGGCGGGACGCCGACGGGACGCCGTACCGCGTCTACGCCGACCGCTCGATCAGCCCGGTGGTCGGTTACGCGTCGCGGCGGTATGGGACCGCCGGCCTCGAACGGGCCTACGACTCCGAGCTGACCGGCCTGCTGACGGGCGACCCGCGGCACGACGCCGTGGCCAAGTTCCTCCCGGACGCCAGCGACCCACAGGATCTCACGCTCTCCCTCTCACTGAGGCTGCAGCGCCAGGCGGTCGACCTCCTCGGGAAGGACAGGGGCGCGGTCGTCATGCTCGACCCGCGCACTGGCGACGTCCTGGTCCTCGCCTCGACACCCACGTACGACGCGTCGGCGATCGCCGACCCGGCGACCTCCCAGGCGGCCTTCGCCGCGCTCCAGGCCGACCCCACGCATCCGCTGCTGCCGCGTGCCACCGGGGGGCTGTACGTGCCGGGGAGCGTGTTCAAGATCGTGACCGCGCTCGCCGGGCTCGGCTCTGGAGCGATCACGCCCCAGACCAGCTATCCCGAACAACCCGGCGACGAGAAGACCGGGCTCGTCGTGTCCGGCTTCCGGGTCGTCGATGGCCACCATCCCCAGACGGACGGCCGTGCGCTCGCGCTGTCCGACGCGACGGAGGTGTCCTGCAACATCTACTACGCGCTCACCGGGCTCAAGGAGGGTCCGGCCGCGCTGTCGGACTATGCCGGGAGGCTCGGGTTCGGGGCGCCCCTCCCGTTCGACCTCCCGACCGCCGCCAGCCAGCTGACCAACGGCGGCGGGCCCCTGCCGGGCGGCTTCAAGGACGACGTCGAGCTGGCCAACGCTGCCTACGGCCAGGCCGAGGTCCTGGTCACGCCGCTCCAGATGGCGCTGGTGGCCGCGACGGTGGCCGACGGTGGCGTCCTCATGCGACCGCGCCTGGTCACGGCCCTGACGGGCCGGGACGGGCGGGTCCGGACGGTCGATCCGACGGCCATCGGCCGGGTCGTCGACGCCGGCAGCGCGGGGGCCGTCCGCGACGCGATGACGCAGGCCGTCGAGGGGCCGCTCGGGCGGCTGTTCACGACCGGGGCGGCGGTGCCCGGTATCCCGACGGCCGGCAAGTCCGGGACCGCGCAGCTGGGCGGCTCGGGCGAGCCGGACTCGTGGTTCATCGGCTTCGCCCCGGCGAACGACCCCCGGATCGCCATCGCGGTCGTCGTGGAGCAGGGCGGCCGGGGCGGCGAGCGGGCGGCCCCGCTGGCGGGCAAGCTGCTGGCCTCGTACTTCGCTACCGTAGGCGGATGACCGAGGACCGGGAGGGCGTGGAGCGGGACGCGGGCCCGAGCGGGCCAGGCGAGTCGAGGTCCGGGCGACCCGGGCCGTCGGAGGCGCGGCCGCTCATCCAGCGGATCGGCATGGCGCTCGTCGCGATCCTGTTCGCGGCCCTCTTCGGAGGCGTGGCGCTCGCGGCGTACGCCGGCGGCGAGCTCTTCCTCGGCACGATGGCCGCGATCGGCTGCGCGATGACGCTGTGGGTCGGGGGGCTGACGCTCCTGCGCGGCTAGTCCGTCAGGGCGCCGGCCTCGATGCCGGGAACCCTTTGGGCGTCCCCGGCGTACTATCAGGAGACACCCCCGACCGAACACCCGGCGCCCTCCAGCGGCGGCGCCAGATGCCCATCCCCGCGAGACCATCCCCGCGGCGAAGGAGACCGATGGCCAACATCCAGACCGCCGGCGAGAAGGTCGTCGCGAACGTCGAGCACGTCATCGTCGGCAAGCACGAAGAGGTGCGGCTCGCGCTGGTGGCGCTCCTGTGCCGAGGGCACCTGCTGATCGAGGACGTGCCCGGCACCGGCAAGACGGTGCTCGCGAAGGCGATCGCCCGGAGCCTGGGCTGCACGTTCCGGCGGATCCAGTTCACGCCCGACCTGCTGCCATCCGACGTCACCGGGCTCTCGATCTACAACCAGAAGACCCAGGAGTTCGAGTTCCGGCCCGGCCCGATCATGGCCCAGGTCGTGCTGGCCGACGAGATCAACCGGGCGACGCCCAAGACGCAGTCCGCGCTGCTCGAGTGCATGGAGGAGCGGCAGGCGACCGTCGACGGGACCACGTACCGGATGCCCGATCCGTTCCTGGTCATCGCGACCCAGAACCCCATCGAGTACGAGGGCACGTTCGCGCTCCCGGAGGCCCAGCTCGACCGCTTCTTCCTGCGGCTCCGCCTCGGCTACCCCCAGCCGATCGAGGAGATCGTCATCCTCGACGAGCAGAAGCGGACGCACCCGCTCGACGACGTCGAGGAGGTCTGCGGCGTCGAGGAGCTGCGCGACCTCCAGGCCGCGGTCCGCGAGGTGTACGTGGACTCGGCGGTCAGCGACTACATCGTCCGGCTGGTCAACGCCACCCGGGTCCATCCCGACGTCTACCTGGGCGCGTCGCCCCGCGGCTCGATCGCGCTCTACCGGGCCGGCCAGGCCCTCGCCGGCCTGCTCGGTCGCGACTTCGTCATCCCGGACGACGTCAAGGCGCTGGCCGAGCCGGCGCTGGCTCACCGCCTCATCATCAAGACGAGCTCGACGATCCATGACGTCACCGCGGGCACCGTGGTCCGCGAGATCGTGGCCACGACGCCGGTGGAGACCCCGAAGCCCAGGCCCGCGGCCGCGTCGGGGCCGCGTGACATCCGGACGGGCACCGGGGTGCCCGGCGCGTAGCCCGGTCCGCGAGGCCGACGGACATGCTGCGACGCCTCCAGTTCCTCGTCCTCGCCGTCGTCCTGCTGGTCGCCGCGTTCTCGACCGGCCTCGAGTTCCTCTTCTACCTGCTCTACCTGGGGATCCTCGTGGTCGGGGGGAGCTACGTCCTGACCCGATTGGGCCTGTCGGACCTCGAGGCGGGCTACGCCGTGAGCCAGCTCCACGGCCACGTCGGCGAGCAGCTGCGGGTGACCTACACGCTGCGGAACGCCGGACGCGTGCCGAAGCCGTGGCTCGAGATCCACAACCCCACCAGCCTGCCGGGCGGGCTGCCCGGCCGGGCCATCTCGCTGGGCTCGCGCGCGGAGCGTTCCTGGCTCATCCGGGCACCGCTGACGCGCCGCGGGCACTTCCGAGTGGAGCCGCTCCAGATCCGGACGGGCGATCCGTTCGGGTTCTTCGAGTCCTCGGCGACGGTCGGCCAGGGCGTGACGCTGGTCGTCTATCCGCGGGTCGAGCCGCTGCCGTTCTGGCGGCTGCCCGCCGCCGACCTGGAGGGCACCCACAGCTCGCCCGAGCGGACCCTCCAGACGACGCCGCTGGTCAACACCGTCCGTCCGTGGGCGCCGGGTGACAGCATGAACCGGATCCACTGGAAGACCACGGCACGGTTCGGCGAGATCCAGGTCAAGGAGTTCGACCTCGAGCAGACCGCCGACGCGTGGCTCTTCCTCGACCTCGAGCGGTCGGCCCAGGCGGGCCGGGGTGACGAGTCGACCCCGGAGGCGGCGATCCGCGTCGTGGCCTCCATCGCGGACAAGGCGATCGTCGAGAATCGGGCCGTCGGCCTGACCGTCAACGCCCACCGGATGGCCGTCCTGCCGGCCGATCGCGGCTCGCGACAGCACCTCAAGATCATGCAGCTGCTGGCGGCCGTGGACGCCGACGGGTCCACCCCGCTCTCGGAGAGCCTGGTCCAGGGCCTCTCCCGCGTCCGGCGCGGGATGACCGCGGTCGTCGTCACCTCCTCGCTGGAGCGCGACTGGGTCCGGCCCCTGGCGTCGCTCCGTCCCCGGGGCGTGGGCTGCGTCGTCGTCCTGGTCGACGCGCCGGCCTATGCCCGGGTCGCCGTCCCGCACGGCTCGGTCGATCCGGTCGCGGACGCCGCCGAGCGCGAGAGCAGCGCCAAGCGCATCCGTGCCGTCCGCCACGCGCTGGCGGAGTACGAGCTCCGCCACTTCGTGGTCACGCCGGGGCGCGCGCTCGGCGAGGTGCTCGTCGCATGAGGGTCGACTGGGCGCGGCTGCGCCGTGGGTCCGAGGAGGGCTGGGCGAGCCTCGCGCTGCTCCTCCTGGCGGGCTTCTTCGTGGCCTGGGCGGTCGACGAGGCGTCCTGGGTCCTCGGTCGCGAGCGGCTCACGGCCTTCCTCCCCTGGACGATGACCGGCGGGATCCTCGCCGGGTTCGTGGCCGCGCGACTCGGCTGGGGTCGGCTGCGGGGACATCTCGCCGGCGCGGCGGCGGCCGCCCTGATCGTCCCGGTCCTCGTCGGCTCGGTCCTGCTGCCGCAGCAGGGCGACCTCGGCGCCCTCTTCCATGCCAGCGCCGACGCGGCGACGGAGGCGTTCCTCGACCTGCTGGTCCGTGGCCGCGGGTCCACGTCCCAGTACGGCCACTTCCAGCTCGCGCTGGGGCTCCTCATGTGGGCGACCGGCCAGTTCTCGGCCTACGCGATCTACCGGCATCACCGTCCGTTGAGCGCGATCGCCGCGCTCGGGCTGACGCTCGTCGTGAACGTCGGGTTGACGACCCATGACCAGCTCCCCCTGCTCGTGGTCTTCAGCGTGCTCGCCCTGCTCCTCCTCGTCCGACTGCACTCCTTCGACGAGCGGGACGAGTGGCTCCGGCGGCGGATCGGCGACCCTGGGCCGCTGACGTCGCTGACGCTGCGCGGCGGCTCGGTCTTCGTCGGCATCGCCGTGCTCGGGTCGCTGACGCTCACGTCCGTGGCGAAGTCGGCGCCGCTCCAGGACACGTGGACCGGCGCCGAGTCATGGCTCGTCGACGTCGGGCGGGCGCTCCAGCCCTACTTCACGTTCCTGACCAGCCCGCGCGGCGCGGTGGGGGTCGACTTCGGCCCGACGGCCTCGATCGGCCAGGTCTGGACGACGGGCGGCGCCGTCGAGCTGACGATCCAGCGGCCCGCCGGCGACGACACGCGGTACTACTGGCGGGCGGCGACGTACGACGAGTTCCTGGGCACCGAGTGGCGAGCCACCGACGCGGTGCGCGTCTCCCGCGACGCGGGGGCGAGCCTCCTGGCCGACAGCGCCGAGGGCGCAGGCTCCGCGGGCAGGAGGGCCGTCACGGTCAGGGTCCTGCCGTCGGGCTTCCGCGGCTCGCAGATCATCGGGCCCAGCACGCCGGCATCCGTCGACGTGCCGACCACGGTGTCGCTCATCGGGAGCGGCGGGTACATCGCGACGATCGACGGCAGCAGAGCGGGGAAGGCCTACAGCGTGACGTCGATGTCCCAGGTCTTCGGCGACACGGACCCCAAGGACATCACCGCGAACAAGCTCAGGGCGGCCGGCACGGTCTACCCGGCCGGGATGGAGCCATACCTGCAGGTCCCCGACGGGGCGATCGGGCCGGACGCCCGGAAGCTCCTCGATACGGTCCG
>JAPVSP010000292.1:0-3187 GCA_047519685.1 Chloroflexota bacterium | reverse complement strand
TCGACGACCAGTCGCGGGTGGAGCGCCGCGCCCCAGGTCCCCTGGACGCAGTGCACCGGCCAGATGCCGCCGTCCTGGGCGAAGTGCGGCGTATGCGCCGGGTGCCAGTCCTGCGTGTATGCGACGAGGGCGCCGGCCGCACGGGCCGAGTCGATCTCGGCGTCGAGGATCGACACGACGGCCGCACCGTCGCGCACCGAGAGGCCGCCGACAGGGTCCGCGAAGTCGTTCTGGACGTCGACGACGACGAGCGCCGTCGAGCGGTCGTAGCGCGTCACGTCGCTACGCTACCGCACCCGGGCCCCGTCGGCGATGGCTGCACCCGGGCGCCGCCCGGCGGTCCGGGCGCCACCTCACGGCCACAGCGCCGCCGGGCGGGCGCGACCGTTCGGACGGCGGATGGGCTACGCTGGCGGACATGTGCCCCGGGCCGGACGAGCCGGCGGTCCACGAGATGGCCCCTGCCGTCCGGACCGGAGCCCGATGCTGAGCCCGGCGTCCCCGATCGTCATCTGACAGCGAGAAGCGTCCACCCGACCAGCCTCACGACCCGACCGCGTCGCCGCGCCGCCCGACCGGCCCGGCCACCGCTCAGCCACGGAGCCCAGCCCGGATGTACTTCGACGAGTTCAAGCACCAGCTGCCCGACATCGATCCATATGAGACCCAGGAGTGGATGGACTCGCTCGACCAGGTGGTCGAGCAGGAGGGGGAGAACCGGGCGCGGTTCCTCATGTTCAAGCTGCTCAAGCGCGCCCGGCAGCTGCACGTCGGCCTGCCGCCGCTGACGCAGACGCGCTACATCAACACGATCAGCCCCGAGCAGGAGCCGTTCTTCCCCGGCGACGAGCAGCTCGAGCGCCGGATCCGGCGGCTCATCCGCTGGAACGCCGTCGCGATGGTCCTCCGGGCGAACGAACGCTCCAGCGGGATCGGCGGGCACCTGGCGACCTACGCCTCCTCGGCCAGCCTGTACGAGGTCGGCTTCAACTGGTTCTTCCGCGGGAAGGACGCCGAGGGCGGCGGCGACCAGGTCTTCTACCAGGGCCATGCCGCACCCGGGATGTACGCCCGCGCGTTCCTCGAGGGCCGTTTGACCGAGGCGCAGCTCGAGCATTTCCGGCGCGAGGTCGAGGGCGTCCCGGGCCTCAGCTCATATCCCCATCCGCGCACGATGCCCGACTTCTGGGAGTTCCCGACGGTCTCGATGGGCCTCGGGCCGCTCGCGGCGATCTACCAGGCCCGGTTCAATCGGTACCTGCTGAACCGGGGGCTCAAGGACACGAGCCAGCAGCACGTCTGGGCCTTCCTGGGCGACGGCGAGATGGACGAGCCCGAGGCGATCACGGGCCTCTCACTGGCCGGCCGCGAGGGTCTCGACAACCTGACGTTCGTCGTGAACTGCAACCTCCAGCGCCTCGACGGTCCGGTCCGCGGGAACGGGAAGATCATCCAGGAGCTCGAGGGCCTCTTCCGCGGCGCCGGCTGGAACGTCATCAAGGTCATCTGGGGCCGCGAGTGGGACGAGCTCCTGGCCCGCGACGTCGACGGTGTGCTCGTCGACAAGATGAACGACACGGTGGACGGCGAGTTCCAGAAGTTCTCGGTCGCCGGCGGCGCCTACATCCGCGAGCACTTCTTCGGGCCCGACCCGCGCCTTCGTCGGCTCGTCGAGCAGCTCACGGACGACGACCTCACGAGGCTCCGCCGCGGCGGCCATGACTACCACAAGCTCTACGCCGCGTACAAGGCGGCGACCGAATACCGGGGCGCGCCGACCGTCATCCTGGCCAAGACCGTCAAGGGTTGGACGCTCGGCCCCGGCGTCGAGGCGCGCAACATCGCCCACCAGGCGAAGAAGGTCTCCGAGCAGGAGCTGAAGATCTTCCGCGACCGCCTCGAGCTGCCGATCCCCGACGATCGCCTCAAGGAGGCTCCGTACTACCACCCGGGCCCGGATTCCGAGGAGGTCCGCTACCTGCTCGAGCGACGACGGGCGCTCGGCGGCTCGCTGCCCAGGCGCGTCGTCCGCGCCGACCCCCTACCGTCACCGTCGGCCGATGTCGACCGGGAGTTCGCGGGGGGCAGCGCGACCGCGGTCAGCACGACGATGGTCTTCACGCGCCTCTTGCGGAACCTCATCCGCGATCCGAGGCTCGGCCCGCGCATCGTCCCGATCATCCCCGACGAGGCCCGGACGTTCGGCATGGACCCGCTGTTCAACGAGGTCGGCATCTATGCCGCCCGCGGCCAGCGCTACGAGCCGGTGGACTCGGACCTGGTGCTCAAGTACCGCGAGGCGCAGAACGGCCAGGTGCTCGAGGAGGGCATCACGGAGGCGGGCTCCATGGCCAGCTTCCAGGCCGCCGGCACCAGCTACGCGACCCACGGCCTGGGGATGGTGCCCTTCTACATCTTCTATTCGATGTTCGGCTTCCAGCGGACCGGCGACCAGGCCTGGGCCTTCGCAGACGCCCGCGGCCGCGGCTTCATGATGGGCGCCACCGCCGGGCGCACGACGCTCGCGGGCGAGGGGCTGCAGCACGACGACGGCCACAGCCAGGTCCTCGCCTCCGTCATCCCGAACATCCGCGCGTACGACCCGGCCTATGCCTACGAGCTCGCCGCGATCGTCCGCGAGGGGATCGAGCGCATGTACGTTCGGGGCGAGGACGTCTTCTACTACGTGACCCTCTACAACGAGAACTACCCTCAGCCGCCCAGGCCGCCGATCGAGGGCCTGGACGAGGCCATCGTCCGCGGGCTCTACCGGCTCCGCCCGGTGCCCGAGCTCGAGAAGCCGGTCGGCCGCGTCCGGCTGGTCGGCTCCGGCGCGATCCTCCAGCAGGTGGTGGCCGCGCGGGAGCTCCTCGCGCAGAAGCTCGGGGTAGCCGCCGAGGTCTACAGCGCGCCGTCGTTCCAGCTCCTGAGGCGCGATGCGCTCGAGGCGGAGCGCTGGAACCGGCTCCATCCGGACCGGGAGGCGCGGGTGCCCTACGTGAGCCGGATCCTGGGCGCGGATGGCGGCCCGATCGTCGCGGCCACCGACTGGCTGAGAACGCTCCCGGACATGGTCGCCCGCTGGCTGCCGCGTGAGTACGTCGCCCTGGGGACGGATGGCTTCGGGCGGAGCGACACGCGGGAGGCGCTGCGGGCGTTCTTCCAGATCGACCCGCCAGCCATCGCG